>NZ_JBHJUW010000065.1:0-44427 GCF_042268205.1 Streptomyces sp. NPDC056160 | reverse complement strand
AGACCCCGGCGTCACGCCACTGCCGGAAGCGGTTGTGGACGGTCGACCATGCACCGAATTCTGTCGGCATCTCCCGCCACTGGCCGCCCGTCTTGAACCGCCAGATCACGCCCTCGAACTGCTGCCGCAGCCGCTCGGGGTACGGGCCGTACTCGCCAATCGGCAGGTACGGCTCGATGAACTCCCACTCCGGGTCAGTCAGTTGCACTCGTGTCACGTACGACGGTCTACCGGACCAGACCGTGCCACGAAGGCACATCCCGCAGATTGATCACGACTCGATACGTGCCCTAGCTCGCCGTCCGGGTTGGCCGCCATCACGTGCTTGCTCGGATAGACGATCGCGCCCTCGGGGAACTGCACCAGCCGCGCACCCGCCTCGGCTGCCTCTGCCATCAGGGCCCGGATCTCCTGCCCGGCGGCCCGCAGCGCGCCGCGGTCGGTGGGGTCCTCCGGCACGGTGCTCTGCGCGACAGCCAGCCGCAATGTCCTCGCCATGGCGCGGACGCTACGCGACCCACTGGCACCCCGACCCTGTGCTCCGAATGGCACGGCCGGATTCTCGCAGGTTCTGTCCGGTTCGCCGACCTGGGGAGCTTGCGCCGTCCCGGTCGAAGGCAACGAAGCTGGCTCACCGGACTACCGGCCGTGGAAGAACTGCTTGGCCGTGGATGAATGAGCCGGACGGCATCCCAGCATCCTGGTCACCACCTCGCTCACGCCGACTCCGCCTTCCACCCCGGCGGCTTCAAGCGAGCGGGCGCCACGGCTCCCCGGGCAGGCCACCGAGACCGCCCGCAGACTCATTCCGGCGGTCGTACACACCGACGGCACGCTGCGCCCGCGGACCGTCGCTCGCGACGCCACCGACCCCTACGCGGCGCTGCTGGCCTAGTTCGCCGAGCAGACCGGCCGGCCCGCGCGTTGAACACCTCCTTCAACCACGAGCGGCAGCCGAATCGTTTGCACCCCGCGACGCCATCGCGACGTTCGCCACCGGCCCGCACGACGCCCTCGCCATTGGACCGTTCCTCGTCCGTAAGGAACGCCGCGGCGGGTGAGTTGATCCCCTCAGTGTGTCACCACATTTCTCTTCGCCAGGAAGCCGTTCGCAGCCTGTGCTGGCGGCAGCGGAACGTTAAGGACCCGGGGTGGGTTCGTCGCGCTCCTCGCCCGGGTACCTGCGTGTACGGTCCGGCAGTGTTCGGCCGTCGGGGCGAGCTACCGGCTCGTATAGCGGGCGGTGTTGTCCACGTGGGCGGTGAAGGCGCCGGCGGGGTCGCGGGTGAGCAGGAGCAGGGGTTCAGTGGCGGTCAGGTCTGGAGTATCGGTGATGCCGCCGATCTTGCGGGTGGCGGTAATGGCGACGAGGTCTGCGCCAGGACCGATGCTGTCGAGGTAGGCGGTGTTGCGCTGGCCGCGGTCGCCGTTGAGCAGGCATTTGGCGGCGCCCAGGACGCCGAGGGTGAGGCAGCCGCCGAGCAGGACCACGGTGGTGCCTTGGTCGAGGGTGAGGCGGGTGATAACGGTCAGGTCCGCCAGCAGTTCGCCTTCGGGTGCCCACAGCGGGGTCAGGACGACGTCACCGTGCTCGGGCAGGACGATCGACGGTTCCGGAGGTGTGGTGAACCGGTAGGGCAGGTGAGGGCTGAACTCGGCGTAGACGGTGTTGCGGGCGGGGGCACCGAGGACGATCAGGCTGTCGGGTTCGGCGTTGTAGTACTCGCCGTGGTGGAAGTCGCGGATGGTCGCGGTCGGGAAGCCCTGGGCAAGGTGGACGCGGACGTAGAAGAGGGCGTCGAGGTCGGCGAAGCCGGCGTATCTGGAGTACAGCGGGTCGCTGTGCCGCTGCCTGGGTCGGTCCGCAGCGGAGAGGGCGGAACAGATCACGTCCACGCGGGAGGCGGTGGTGATGCCGAAGAACCGTCCCGTTCCGTCGTCCGCTTCCGTCGTGGCGGGTGTGTCGCTGCCCGGTGGGGGCGGTTCGGAGACGTAGCTGCCATCGGCGATGAGCAGGGCGAGGGTGTCCAGTGCCTGTCCAGCGTGACGGCGTACGGTCTTGGGCGAGCAGCGCAGCACCCGGGCGAGGGACTCCTGCCGCTCGGTCAGGGTCGGCCAGCAGTGCTCACCCAGCAGGTTGAAGTCCGCGGCGGCGTAGCGGCGCTCGTGCGGGGTTAACGCGTCGATTGCCCGGCGCAAAGAGGCCACCAGGCGTGTCGTGTCGCTCGCTGCGTTCGACAGCGCGGGGGTGCGGGCCAGCAGCAGCGCGCGGAGAGGGTCACTGAGCGCGGCGACCGCCCCGGGGTGTCCGAGGGCCGGGCCCTGGCGCAGCCGCAGCAACTCAGCCCGGATGATCTCCGAAGAGAGCCGGGGCGGGGGATTCGTCATCTGTCCAAGGGTTGTCCAACGGGCAGACGCTGTCCCGGTTTTGGGGTAGCTGGCGGGATGTCGCCCCCGTGGGGTTCGCGGGGATGGTGGGGGCTCGCTTCTCACCGCTGGAGGTGACCATGCACGCCGCTGTCGTACCGGTCCCGACCTGGGGGCCTCAGCCCCCGCCCATCCCGGTTCCGCCGTCCCCGCTGACCAGCGGCAACGACTGAAAACCGCTCGCTTCAGGTTGCTGACCGCCCCCGTGCCGCAGGACGCGCCTCGGTACGGGGGCTCCACCCACCCGCCCTACCGAAGGAGAAGACGGCCGTGCACGAAACGCCGCCGAGCACGTTGGTGCTCAACCCCGACGAACTCGGCCCCGACCCGGCGCCGGGCATGGATTTGGCGGTGAAGCTGGGCATCGGGCACCTGGAGATCCGCTCAGCCGAGGATGCCAATGCGGTGACGCTGCCTGCCGACCGGCTGCGACACATCCGCGCCTTGGCCGACGAGCGCGGCCTGAAGGTGGCGGCGC
Organism: Streptomyces sp. NPDC056160; assembly: GCF_042268205.1. Classification (NCBI taxonomy): domain Bacteria; kingdom Bacillati; phylum Actinomycetota; class Actinomycetes; order Kitasatosporales; family Streptomycetaceae; genus Streptomyces; species Streptomyces sp. NPDC056160. The sequence continues at coordinate 41,522 of NZ_JBHJUW010000065.1, read as the reverse complement.
TGGCCTCGCCGCTGTGGAAGTGGTGCCGGCCCGAGACCCAACCCGGCCGGGTGGACACCTTCGGTTTCCCCACCCAGGTCCCGCCCGAGGAGCGGCTGGGCTGGGTCGAACGGGCCATCGAGGCCGCGCGGATTCTGGGCGCTCCGGTCGTGCGGGTCTTCTCCCACCTGCGTGTCGAGCCGGAGCTGACCGAGCAGCTGCTCGGTGACCCGCTGCTGGCCAAGGCGCTGGACGCGGCGAATACGGCCGAGGTGCGGCTGCTGCTGGAGAACGAGCCGGTGTGCACCGTCGCCCACGCCGAACCGCTGCTGCAGATCCTGGACCGGTACCACGGGCAGGGCCTGGGGCTGTGGCTGGACGTGGCGAACCTCCACGAAGTCGGCCAGGCCACCCCCGAGGTGGTCCGCGCCCTGGCGCCGTACGTCGGCTACGTGCACGTCAAGGACTACCGGCCCACCGACGGCGGCGGCCGGGCGTTCTGTCCGGCCGGCGAGGGCGTGGTGCCGTACGGCGAGCTGCTGCCGCTGCTGCACGCGGCCCAACCGGCTCTGCCGTACGCGCTGGAGACCCACGTGCGCGACACCCCCGCCGACGCACTCGCCGCCGGCGCCGCGTTCCTGCGCTCCGCTGTCCCGGGCGGCATCGCGTGAAGCGGGTGCTGCTGGTCGGAGCCGGAGAGGTCGGAGCCAAGCACCTGACCGCCCTCGCCGACGCTCCCGGCCTGGCGGTCGCCGCGGTCGCCGACCCCGACCCGCGCACCGAGGTGCCCCCGGGCATCCCGCTGTTCGCTTCCTGTCGGACGGCGCTGACGGCCGTGACCCCGGATCTGGTGGTCGTGGCCGCTCCACCCGGGACCGCGCTCACCGCTGCCAGGGACGCCGCCCAGGCCGGAGCCGCCGTGCTCGTGGAGAAGCCCTGCACCACCGACCCCGCAGCCCTGGCGCCCCGGCCGGGCGACGGACGCATCTTCGTCGCCTTCCAGCCCCACTTCGCCCCCGGCCTCGACGCTCTGCTCGCCGAGCCTCCGGCCGTCGTACGGGCCGAGGTGCTGCTGGCCGTGCGGCGGGACCCCGGCTACTTCCGCGGCTGGCGCCGCACCTACGCCACCGCCGGCGGGGTCCTGCATCAGCAGGCCATCCACGGGCTGGCCCTCGCCCTTCGGCTGCTGCCCGGCGACGTCGAGGCGATAGACGCCGAGGTGGTGCACTGCCGGGGCCTGGCGGAGATCGAGGACCACGTCACCGCCACCATCACCCTGTCCGGCGGGGCCACGGTGCACATCGACGCCCGCGTCGACCACGACGGCCCCCCAGCCCACGAACTCGTCCTCCACCTCGCCGACGGCCGCCGCCTCCACGTGCGCGGCCGGAACCTCGAAGCCGGACTCGGCGAGATCGCCGCCGCCCCCACGCACGAGTCACTGCGGCGCGCGATGTACGCCGCGGTGCTGGACACCGCCGAGGGCCATCCGGCCCACCCCTGCCTGTTCCCGCTGACGGCGCTACGGCGCCCGCTGGAGGTGATCGACCGTGTCTACCGCGACGCCCGCGTTGTCCGCGCTGCGCACGCCGCTGCCGCATGAGCTGCCCGTCGAAGTCGTCGAACGCAAAGGGATCGGCCACCCCGACACCCTCGCCGACGGCATCGCCGAGCTGGCCTCCATCCGCTACAGCCGGCACTGCCTGGACGCGGCGGGGGCGGTGCTGCACCACAACCTGGACAAGGTCGCCGTCCTCGGCGGCCGGGCCGCGTTCACCGACACCGACGGCGTCTATGACCGGCCGCTGCGGGTCGTCTTCGGCGGCCGGATCTCCACCAGCTTCGCCGGCCGCCCGTTGCCGGTGCGGGAGATCCTCGAGCAGGCGGCCGTCGACCACCTGCGTACCGCCCTGCCGGGCTTCGACCGGGTGAAGCTGGAGGTGAGGCACCAGACGACCGACTCCTCCAAGTTCCCCCGCTGGTTCGCCCCCCGCTCCCTGGACGATCTGCCCGAGCGACGAGCCGCGTTCTCCAACGACACCGCCTACCTCGTCGGTTCGGCCCCCCGCACCGTCACGGAGACCGTGGTGCTGCTCTCGGAGGCGTGGTTCCGCCGCTTGCCGTGGGCGGGCAGCGACATCAAGGCCCTCGCCGTCCGCGACGGCGCGACCTGGACGGTGACCGTGTGCGTGCCCGCCCTGGCCGGGCACCTGACCAGCTCCGCTCAGTTCGACGACGCGGTCACCGCCGCCGTCGGCAAACTGACCGGGCTGCTTGCCCAGCGGCTGCCGGGCCGCGTGACGGTGGTGTGCAACACCCGCAACTCCCGTACCGGCCCCCTGTCCGGGCAGTACTTCACGCTGTCGGGGTCGGCCGTCGACTACGGCGAAGACGGCCTCGTGGGCCGGGGCAACGCCCGTACCGGCGTGATCAGCGGCGCCCATCTGGCCGGGAACGAGGCGACGTTCGGGAAGAACCCGGCCTACCACGTCGGCAAGGTCGGCGGATGGCTCGCCGATGAGGCCGCCCGCGCGGTGGCCGCCGAGTTCGGGCCGTGCCGTATCGCCCTGCTGTGGCGCAACGGCGCCCCCTACGACGAGCCCGCCTCAATCGAGATCACTACGGTCAACCATGCACCGCCCGGGGCGGCTGAGGAGCTGGTGCGGGCCGCGCTGTCCCGCACGGACTGGATGGAGGACCTGCTGTCCGGCCGGTACCTGCCCGCCGTCGCGGCGGTCGAGGAGCTGCTGGCCGACTTGGAGCGGGCGTCCGGATGAGCGTGTACCGGCTCGTCACCGGCCACGTCTGCGCCCGCCTCGCCCTGCCCGAGCAACTGGACACCACCGCCGCGCGGGGTGCCGAGCGGGCCCTGCCCGGCGGTTGGACGCTGACAGCGGGCCCGGCCACGGAAGCGGCGGACATCGAGGTCGCCACGGGGGCCGCGGCCGTCACCGTCGCGGCCGAAACTGTGCGCCTGCGGGTGCCGGCGGACGTGGCCGCCTCGGACACGCTCGCGTACGTCACCTACACCGCGCTCGAACGCGCCCGCCAGCAGCAGCGCAAGGTCACGGTGCACGCCACCGCCCTGATCGCGCCCGGCGGGCGGGCGGTGCTGCTGCTCGGCTCGAAGGGGGCGGGCAAGACGTCCACCGCGCTCGCCCTCGCGGAGCGGGGCTGGGCCCATGCCGGGGACGACCTGGTCGTCCTCGGCGAGATGGACGACGACACGGTGGCGGTGTGGCCGGGCAAGCTCGCGGCCGCCGTCCGCAACCCCGCCCGGCCGCTCGCGCCGAAGCCCCAGCAGGCCCTGAAGCCGTTCGCCGCCGGCCCGGCCCCGCTGGCCCGGGTTGTGCGCATGGCCGTCCACCCGGCGTTGGGGACGGCCTCGCTGACGCCCGCGGTGCCGCTGTCGGTGAACGAGCGGCTGCGACTGCACGAGCTCCTGGGCCGCTACATCTCCGGCCTGCCCACCCCCCTCACCGGCGTGACCGGAGTGCCGTACGGGCCGGTGTGGCCGCTGGACACCCCAGCCCTGGCCCGCTGGCGCAGCCACCTCATCGCCCGGCTCGCCGACTGCCGGTTCGACTACCTGCACGCCCCCGGCCCCGACACGGCCGCCGACCTGCTGACCAAGGAGGAGGCCGGATGAACGCCGCCGCGATCCTGCCCAGCCGCAACGAGCCGGCCACCATCGCCGCCGTGACCACGGCCGTCGACACTGCGCTCGCCGAGTACCGGTCGGTCATCGTCAACGCCGATTCCTCCGACACCCCCGACACCTCCGAGCGGTTCGCCGCCACCTGCACCCGCGCGGCCAAGGTGTCCCTGGCCGGCCTGGTGCGAGGCAAAGGCGCCCAGATCCTGGCCGCCGCCCGCCGCCCAGAGATCGCCGATGCCGATGCGGTACTGATCACGGACACCGACACGCTGGGCCCCGACCCCGCCGTCTACGCCGCGCTACTGGAGCGCGTAAGCGGCGGCGCCGCCCTGGCGATCGCCGACTACCCGCGGCACTGGGACGAGGCCAACCTCACCAACCACCTCGCCCGGCCGCTGATCGCCGCCACCACCGGCCACGACGTACCCCAGCCGCTCGCCGGGGACCTCGCCCTCTCCCGTGCCGCCCTGGACGCCGTCCTGCGCGCCGCCCGGGCCCTGCCAGCGGAGGTGTCGGCGTGCGTGGACGGCTACGGCATCGACGCGTTCCTGCTGCTGACCGCCGCCACCGTCGGGCCCATCGCCTCCGTGCGGTTCGACCGGCCCAAGCAGCACGCCGGGTCCTTCCCCCACCTGCCGGCCATCTACCACCAGGCCGTCCCCGTCCTGCTGCACCTGACCGCGACATGGGCCCCGCCGCCAGCCCCGCCCAGCGGCGAGACGTCGCTCTACCGTGTCGCCGACCGCACTGTCGGGCACGCCCGCCTTTCGGCCATGCTCACCACGCTGGACAGCTTTGGCCCACACCCCGGCGGATACGATGAACACCCGTGGCCGCTGACCGCTGCGGACGCCTGGCACGCCGTCAACTCCGGCACACCGGCGCCTGTCGCGGCTCGCCGGCTGTGGCCGCACTACCTTCGGCGCGTGACCGACTGGCTCACCAGCGGACAGCACGCCACCACCCGGCAGCGAGCCGACGCGCTCGCCGCCGCACACGCCCGCCTGCACACCGCCGTCCTCACCTCGCAGGAGCCCTGCCGATGACCGCCGCCCCGACCTCCGGCTTCTCCGTCTTCGCTCTGGAGCCCTTCCCCGAGCTCCAGCCCGGTGACGATCTGGCCGGCACCATCACCGGCGTCCTCAGCAGCACCAGCACCGAACTGCGCGACGGGGACATCCTCGTGGTCGCCAGCAAGGTCGTCTCCATCGCGGAGAAGCGGTACGTCGACCTCGCCAGCGTCACCCCCGGGCCCGAGGCTCTGGAGGTGTCCGCCAAGACGGGCAAGCCCGCCGAGATCGTGCAACTGATCTTGGACTCATCGAGCGAGCACTTCCTGGCCACCGACAAGGGCCCCATCATCGCCCGGCACACCCTCGGCTACCAGCTCACCTCCGCAGGGATCGACCGCGCCGGCACCGAGGGCGCCTGGCTGCTGCCGGTGGACCCGGACGCCTCCGCCCGCGCCCTGCGCGACGCCCTGATCACCTACACCGGCTCCCACGTCGCCGTGGTGATCGCGGACTCCGACGGACGCGCCGACCGTCGCGGGGCCACCGTCATCTCCATCGGCGCGGCAGGCGTCGGGCCCCTGCGGACGACGGAGCACGACGGCAAGCGGCAGGAGGAGACGTTCACCGACCTCATCGCCGCGGCGGCCGGGATCATCCTCGGCCAGCGCGGCCGGGGCGCCCCGGTTGCCGTCCTTCGGGGCATCGCATACGAGGCCAGCGACAAGGGCGTGGCGTCGATGCTCCACCACCGGCCGTGACGCTGCTGATCACGGGCGCGGCCGGAGCCATCGGGACCCGGCTGGCGGCCGACCTCGCCACCCACGGGATACCCCTACGGCTGCTCGACCGGCGGCACCCCGACGTGGGGGCGCCCGCGGGCGTCGAGTTCGTCCAGGCCCACCTGCGCGACCTCGACGCCACCGAGAAGGCCGCCGCCGGGATATCCGCCATCGTGCACCTCGCGGGAATCACCCAGGAGAGGCCGTTCGCCGACATGGTGGAGCACCACATCACCGGCACCCATCACGTCCTGGAGGCTGCCCGCCGCCAGCGAGTACCGCGCGTGGTGCTGGCCAGCAGCCACCACGTCCCCGGCCTGAACCCCGTCGACGGACCGGCGCCGCTGGCGCCGGACAGCTTCTACGCCGTGTCCAAGGTCACCGCCGAGGCCCTGGGCCACCTCTACGCTCACAAGACCGACGTGCAGGTCGTCGCCGTCCGCATCGGCAGCTACCGCGACCGCCCCACCGAGCCCCGCCACCGGGCGACCTGGCTCAGCCCTCGCGACGCCACCGCCCTGCTCCGCCGCCACCCGGCCCCTGACCGGCCCGTTCCTCACCGTGTACGGCACTTCCGGCAACCGCGAGTCGTGGTGGCCGCGCACCGGCTGGGACGCCCTCGGCTACCAGCCGGCCGACAGCGCCGACCAGCACCCCGGCTCCGGGCCGCTGGCCGACCGCTTCATGGGCGGCGCCTTCGCCGACGACGAACTCTCTACGTAGGAGCATGATGAAGCAGCTCGCCGTGCTCGGCTCCCCGATCGGCCAAGCCCTCTCCCCAGTGCTGCACCGCGCCGCCTACCGATCGCTCGGCCTGGACTGGAGCTACCGCGCGATCGACTGCACCCCGGACCGGCTCGCCTCCTTCTTCGCCGGTCTGGACGACGGCTGGGCGGGTCTGTCGCTGACCATGCCGCTCAAGCGAGTCGCCGTCCCCCTGCTCGACGAGGTCTCTCAGACGGTGAAGGCCACCGGCACCGTCAACACCGTCACCGTGCACGGTGGCCGGCTCCTGGGTGAGAACACCGACGTCGACGGCATACTCCAAGCCCTCCTCGACGCCGGTATCACCCGGGTGGAGTCGGCGTGCGTGCTCGGGGCGGGTGCGACCGCCGCCACCGCCCTTGCCGCCCTGCACACCCTGGGCTGCCGCGAGGCCACCGTCATCGCCCGCGACATGGCCCGCACGCGCGAACTGGCCGGCGCCGCCGAGCGGATCGAGACCGGCGTGCGGTTCCGCCCGTGGGCCGAAGCCAGCCGACACCTGGAGGCCAGCCTGGTCGTCTCCGCGCTCCCGCCCGGCGCCGCCGACCCGCTCGCAGCCCTGTGGTCAGCGGCGGGGAACACGCTCCTCGACGTCGTGTACCGGCCCTGGCCCACCCCGCTAGCCCAGGCAGCCGTCCGCGCAGGCAGCATCGTCATCGGCGGACTGCCGATGCTCATCCACCAGGCCGCCCGTCAGGTCGAACTCCAGACCGGCCACACCCCGGCACCCCTGTTTGTCATGCGCACGGCGGCGGAGGACGCCCTCGGCCCGCTCACCTCGGGCGCGTAGGTAGGCGAGGCTGAGGACCGCCGGCGGCGAACTCGGTGTCGCTGCGTGACGGTCCTGCCCTCTTCATTCGCCGGACGGGCGGAGCGGGATGACGTTGCCTGGGGCAGGCTGGTCGTGGTCGCCGGGGCGCCGGAGGATGAGGACGGCTGCCGCGAGGGCCATCTGCTCCGCCCGATGCCGGGAGGCGGCCTCGGCAGCTCGGGAGTCCTTGAGAGCTTCCTTCAGGCGGACAACCTCTTTGCGAAGCCGCTTTTCGACTCCGGTGGCTGGTGCGTTTCCGCACGCACCCGCGCATAGAACCTCCTTGAGGTCGGCGTGGCGCTTTTGCAGCGCCATGCGGTGGACACCGGCCTCTGCGGCGAGTGCGACCCCTGTGAGGCTGCCGTTGGAGCCGGCGGGCTGGCCGGCCAGGAGACGGTCCATGGCCGCGCGGATGCGGGAGCGTTCGTCCTCGTGCTACTGGTTCATGCGATGGTCTCCTCGGCGGGCTGAGCGACGGTGTCTCGTCAGAGGTAGGTGTGGTGGTCACCTTGGCCTCCAGTTGGGCGGTCCGCGCGGAGTACGGGGGTGTGCCTGTCAGGCGAGGAGCCGGCGGGGGTCGCCCGGGACAGGGCCGGGAGTGAGCCGGGTGAAGGACTCGGTGCTGATGATCTCGTTGCGTTCGGCTTCGGGAAGGCGGGCGAGGATGCCGGGCAGGGGCCGTTCGCGTGCGACTTCTCCCTGGTGGGCGAGGATGGCCCGCCACTTCACGTCGGCCGACGGGCTGACGTCGACGGTCGTGGTCACATACGCGTTGGGCACGGTCAGCACGTTCTTCCCTACCTTCTCCAGCAGGGGCCTGAGCCGGCCCACACCACCTTCCGAGTGCGTGGCCGCGTACAGCGCCGACGGCTGCCACGGGAGGCCCGCCTCGGGGTGCAGGTGCGCGAGACCGGCGGCCTCGACGGCGAGCAGGGTGATCTGGTGGGTGCGCCGGTGGTCCGGGTGACCGGTCAGCTGGCCGACCGCGTCGTGGGTGACGACCGCCTCGGGCCGGAAGTCGCGGATGTGAGCGACGAGACGGCCGACAGCTTCGTCGAGGGGCGCGTCGACGAGCCGGGGCTCGCCGGGAGCCGCCTCGGGGTTGCGGGCGTCGCCGTAGCCGAGCAGACGCGGGGGCCGGCGCCCAGGACGGCGAGGGCGTCGGCGAGCTCGGGCGCGCGTCGGCTCGTCGGCGCCCAGGTGGCTGTGACGACGGCGGTGCGAGCGCCGGCGGCGTGGTGCTGCGCGAGCACACCGCCGGCCAGGAGGCTCTCGTCGTCCGGGTGTGCGAACACCCCCAGCAGCGAGGGCAGGGACGGGTTTGTCATGGCGAAGAGGGCTCCTCGAAGTGGTGGACGGGGCGGGAGAGATCAGATGATCGGCGGCCGCCCGGTGGCGGTGAGCCGGTAGACGGTGCGCCAGCTCATCGGGCGGCGCGGCTGCGTACGCCGCGTCGTCCAGCCCTCGTGCATACCGCGCAGCGTCTCGCCCAGCCCACCGCCACGTAGGGCCCGGGCCAGGGTGATCGCGGTCCACACGCTCAGGTAGAGGGGGAGGAGCGGGGTGGGGAGGTTGCGGTGGGCGATCCAAATGCGGTTGCGGGCGGCGAGCCGGTGGTACAGCGCGTGGCGGGCCGGGGTGGTGAGCGGGTGGTGCATGCGGATCGACGCCGCGTACCAGCCGCTCCAGCCCGCCTCATACAGCCGCCAGGCAAGATCGGTCCCCTCGTGGTAGAGGAACATCCGGCTTTCCCACCCGCCCACCGTGTCGAAGGCGTCGCGGCGGATCAGGACGACGCCTTCGGTCATCGAGGTGACCCTCCCTGCCCGTCCCGGGTCCGAGGCGCGTAGCCGGGGGACCCAGCGGCGTGGCGTGGTCGTATCGTCCGGGCCGGTCAGCCGGGGCTGCACCCAGGCGGCTTCGGGGTGCTGCCCGGCCTCGGCGACGAGCCGGGCGAGGACATCGGGGCGGGGGAAGGTCGCGTCGTTGTCGAGGAAGTACAGCCAGTCGGCCGGCTCGTTCGCGTTGCGCAGCGCGTGGGCGCCGGCGTTGCGGCCGCCGGGGATGCCGATGTTCTTGGGCAGGCACACGGTGAGCGCGCCGGGCGGGACGGCCTCGGGCTTGCAGCCGTTGCCGACCACTGCCACCCGGATGTCGACACCTTTCTGCGCAAGGAGCGTTGCCTGCGCGGCGGCTTCTTCGTCCGGACGGTCGTTCAAGGTCAAAACGACTACGTCCACGCGTGGGTGGGGCACAGGTTCCTCCAGGCCGTCGAGGGCCGTGCGGTGGTCAGGGCGTGGGGACAGGGACGCCGGTGAGGTGCTCGGCCCGGTGGGCGATGAGGGGAGCGAGGCGGGGATGGACGCCGCGGGAGCAGGCCTGGAGGAGCTGTCCGAGGGCGACGAGCTCCCCGGCCCGGCCGGCAGGTGTGTCGAGGATGTCCGCGAACTCGTGCCGCACGCGCGCGGCGACCGCCGGCACCGTCAGCGAGTAGGCGTGAAGCGGGATCCGGTTCCCCAGCAGGAGGTAGTTCATCTTCAGCGGCTCGTAGAGCGTCTCCACCGCCCGGCCCAGGGGGACGACGGCGCGCCAGAACGCGGCAGCCTCCCCCTCGTCCATCTTGGTGGGTTCGGCGACATGACGGCCCGTGTAGATCACGACGGCGTACCCGCGGACCCGGCCTCTGCGCCACAGGTAGGCGTTGCTGACCTCTCCGCGCCGGAGAAGGAGACCCCAGCCGATGTCGTCGGCGGCGAAGTCGTTCACGCACATCGGGCAGTTGGTACCCCCGCGGTGGCTGGTGAAGTTCTCCGGCCAGGCCCCGGACGGCGTGGGATGGGGGTGTGCGTGGTCGGGCATCACGCCGCCTCCCCGGCCTCGGCGCGGTAACCGGCGGCCTGGAGGGTGAACATGGAGGCGTACTCGCCGCCGAGGTCCATCAGCTCCTGGTGGGTGCCGCTCTCGGTGATGCGGCCGCCGTCGAAGACGAAGATGCGGTCGCAGGCGACGACGCTCGCCAGGCGGTGGGAGATCAGCACCGTGATCTGGTCGGTGCGCGGGTTGTCCCGCAGGACCGCCTCGTACACGGCGTGCTCGGCGCGGGGGTCCATGCTGGCCGTCGGTTCATCCAGCAGCAGGACGGGCGCGTTCTTGTACAGACCGCGGGCAACAGCGACCTTCGCCCACTGGCCGGCGGACAGTTCCTGACCGCCGCGGAACCGCTTGGACAACAGCGCCTCCCACCGGCCGGGCAGTGCGGCGATGACCTGCTCAGCGCCGGAGGCCCGCGCGGCGTCCAGGGCCCGCTGCGGGTCCGCCTCGGTGAGAGTGCCCCGAGAGACAGTCAGGTTGGCCAGCGCGCTGAACGGGAATCGGACCGGGTCCTGGAGCACGCAGCCCACCCGGGCCTGCAGCGATTCGGCGTCCATGTCGAGCACGTTCACGCCGTCCCAGCGGACGGTGCCTCCCTCCTGGGGTTCGTACAGTCCTGCGAGGAGGCGCGCGCAAGTGGACTTGCCGGAGCCGTTGACGCCGACGAATGCCACCGTCTGACCGGCGTGCAGCGTCATGGAGATGCCGTGGAGCGCCGGGGTGTCCTTGCCCGGGTAGGTGAAGGACACGTCATCCAGCGTGATGGTTTTCACCGTCTCGGGGGCGGGCAGCCCGCTGCGGCGCGGCTGAAGGGTGCGACAGCGCTCCTGGAAGGCCAGCAGGTCGTCCACCCACATGGCGTGTTCGTAGACCAGGTGAGAGACGTCGACGAGCCGGGTCAGCGAGGACTGGGCGGCCTGGATGGCGAGGACCGCGCCCGCGCCGGCGGCCAGGGGCAGCCAGCCCGCGATCAGCATGGCGCCGAGCGCTGTGTAGGTGATGCCGGTACCGATCCCGCCGACGGCCCGGCCCACCAGGGTCAAGCCGGCCGAGCTCACGCCAAGGCGGGTGTCCTCCTCGGCGATCCGACTCGTCAACCGGTGGTGCTCCTCCAGCAGCGCGCCTTGGGCGGTGTCCGAGCGGAGCTCGGCGGCGGCGTCCCGCTCCAGCAGCAGCCAGGAGAAGACCCGCACCCTGCGCTGCAGGGTGTTCCACCGCTTGAACGAGTGGAAGCGGGCGCGGGCAGTGCGGACGGCGGCCGCCCCGACCGGCAGCACCGACAGCAGGAGCAGGGGCAGCAAAGCCGGGTGGAGGACGCCCAGGACGCCGGCGGTGCCGACGAGCCCGAGCAGTGCGGCAGCCAGGGAGACGACCTGGCCGACGATCTGCCGGGCGTAGAACAGGCCGCGGTCGTTGGCCCGGTAGGCCTCGTCGTGCCAGTCCGCGTCGTCGACGACCTCGAGCCGCACATGGGCGGTCAGGGTGAGGAACTCCGTCTCCAGCGCGGTGCGGATCTTCGGTGTCACCCTGGCCTGCGCGACGGCTACGCCCGCCTCAAGGAGCGCCCGGGCGGACAGGAGGCAGACCACGACGAGGAGTTGGGGGATGGCCGCGCGCACCCGGTCCGGCGTGGGCCCCTCGGCGAACAGCTCACGCAGTACCGCTACCGAGGCCATGAGCCCGAACGCCGTCATCGCGGCCGATGCCAGTTGCAGTACCACGACCGCCAGGGTCGCGGTCCGGTCCGCAACCCAGGCCAGCCGGCCGATCTGGCGCACGATCCGCGGCAGCCGCGCGAGGATCTGCCCCACCGTGGCCTTCGACGCGGCGCCGTCGTACACCGACCAGTACGTCTCCTCCAGGCCGTCGGCGATGTCACCGTCGTGAGGTCCGGCCGGCACGGCGGCGGGCGGCAGCGGAAGGTCCGCCCCGCGCGGGTGGGGCACCGCACCCTGTCGGATGCCGCCTGCAGCACTGCCGCTGCTCATGCCCCCCACCTCGTATCCCGTCGTGCTGAGCGGCGCGCGTAGGTGCCGGACGGCCGAGTTCCGCAGGTCGGTGAGGCGAGCGGGGACCGCCGCTGTTCGAATCCGGGGCGATGAGCGGGAGCGGGCTCAGTGTTCATTGTGCGTCCTCCGTCTGGGCGGTTAGTTGGTACTAGTGCTCTAAGAACGCTCCGAATCCAAGGCCGTAACGGCCCCGGACGGCGAATATCTCGAACGTGAATGCGATCCTGACCTCTCGGGCAAGTGCCGCCTGCCTGGTGCCTTTTGAACTCACACGTTCGAGTGATTGGCGTCGTGCGACACCCGATCAGGGGCTTGCGCGGTCCTTCCGCAGACCCGGAGCAGGAGCGGGACGGCATGTGTGGTGGTGGATCATGTCCAAGCCCTGCTGGAAGGTGGCTTGGGTTCCCGGAAGGTTCAGTCGCAGAAGCTGGCTGTCCGGATACAGCGCGTCCCAGGCGGCGTGTCTACGGGCTGGCGGTGTCGGCAGGACGGAAGGCGTGCACGATCTGACGTGCGGTACGGAACATCTCGGCACCTTGGGCGCCCTCGGGGAAGCGTTCGACGACCCGATGGTGTACGTGTTGCCGGTAGGCCAGTGCGGTCAGGCCACCGAACACCTCCATGTCGAGCTGCTGTTGGGAGGTGAAGCAGGTCAGGGCAGCCCGCTTGGCGGCGAGGAGGTCAGGGGTGCCGACGAAGTAGAGGTTGGGCTCGAAGTTCCTGCTGTAGGGGGAGCGGAAGTGGATCAGGTCGGCGGTCTCGCGCATCGCGACGGTGGTGGCCTCCTCGCCGGTGACGGTGTGGTCGAGGTGCTGGTCGTCGGGGTGGTGGGTGTAGACGATGTCGGGGCGCTCGGTCGCGAAGGCGTTGAATAGGGCCTCGTTGATGGCGCCGCGGTGATCGGTGAAGCGGGTGTCGGGGATTTGGGAGAAGGTGTAGCGGCTGATGCCGAGGATCTTCGCGGCGGTCAGGCACTCGCCGCGGCGTGTGGTGCCGTCGTCCTTCTCGGCGTGCCCGGTGCTCAGGCAGTGGACGCGGACGCGGTCGCCGGCGAGGACGTGGTCGCGGATGCGCATGCCCATGGCGAGTTCGGCGTCGTCGGGGTGGGCGACGACGATCAGGACGGACCGCACGGTGCGGAAAGTGGTCAACGAGACTCCTCATTTGTGGTGATTTGCAGTGCGCTGTGCAGACGGCGGCCGTCGAGGCCCTGCCAGCGGAAGGGCTCGTATTGGTGGCGGGGCCAGCGCAGGTAGTGAAGGCTGCCGACGGCGTCCGCCGGACCGTGGCTGTGCCGGTAGGCGATCTTGGAGGTCTGGCCGCCGTCGAGGTGGAACACCGCCGCCGGGTCGTGGCCAGCCCGCTCGCACAACTCGGTGGTCTCCTGGACGGTGGCGCCCTGGAAGGCGGGCGCGAGGGGAGCGCCGTCCAGGACGGTCAGGGTCAGGTGACGGTCGTCGAGGGCGAGCAGGGTGCGGGCGTAGCGGGCGTCCGGCCGGAAGGGACTTGTCCCCAGGCTCTGGTCCCAGGCGGCGGTAAGTCCGGTGGCGGCGTCGGCGGCGGACGGCCCGAGGGACAGGGCGCTGTCGATGTCGGTGGTGTCGAGGGTGTCGATGGACGTGACGTGTACGGTCGCGCCCGGGGCGAGGTGGGAGGGCCATGGTTGGTGGCTGCGCAGCACGTAGGTTCCGGCGAACAGGTCGGCGCCGCCGCCAGGGTGCAGGGCGGTGACCCGTGGCCCGGTGCGAGTGGGGGTGACGGTGCAGTCGAGGACAGCCGGATCGCGGGGTGTGGTGTTGGTGGTCGCATCGACGTCGCGGCGCAAGCCCGTGCGGGGGTCGTCTTGGTAGCGGATGCGGCAGTTGGCCGCGCCGAACACGGTGAGATGGCCGGGCGGAGCCGGGTGCGGCGGGGGCTCTTTGGAGCCGGTCCAGGTGTGCGGGTGACCGGCGACGGTGAGGATGCCGGTGGCGGCGAGGGTACGTACGACCGGCCGGCCGTGCTGGATGAGGAGGGCGGGCTTGGTGACGGTGGGCAGGCTGGCGGCGTGGTGGTCGCGGACGGCGAGGTCGAGGCAGGGTTCGGTGGGCTGGTAGTGGGGGTCGTCGGAGATGTAGGCGAAGGCTCCGGAGACCGCGGCGACGGTGGGGCCGGTGACGAGGCGGCGCAGGTGGAAGCCGGCTGGGGAGGAGACGGGCCGGCACCGGGCGCGATCGAGGTCGGCGGTGAGGGTGTAGGCGTTGGTGAGACAGGCGTCGCCGAGGTCGATCGGGCGGGCGGTGAGGACCACGCCCGGCGCTAGCTGGCGGGTCCAGGTCGGAGTAGGGCGGGCGAACGGGCTCTGGTCGCGGGCGAGCGACTGGACGTCGTCGATGTCGATGCCGCGGGCGCTCAGTTCGGCCAGCGGGACCAGATCCGCATTGACGCTGGGCGGAGGGAAGGGGATGTTCATGCCGTCACCGGTCGGGTGGCGGCGTCCAGCAGGTCGGGGACGGTGAACCGCCCGGCATCCAGCAGGTGGCGCAGGCTGTGGCGCAGCCGGCCGGCGGTGGCGGGTGGGGTGGTCGCCGGATAGGGGACGGTGTGGGCCTCCAGCCGGTACAGCAGCACGCCGGCGGACACCGTCGCGAGAAGGTCGTCGCTGCGCCAGGGCCGGGCCGGGACGGGGAGGGTGTAGGCGTCGAGGAACGTGGTGACGAGCGGGTGCAGGTGCGAGGGCCGGGCGATGTGGTGCAAGACCAGGTGGCCGAGAAGGTAGCCGAGATCGAAAAGCGGCGCGCCCGTATGGACGTTGTCGAGGTCGACGAACGCGGTGCGCCCCGCCGCTAGGCTGAGGTTCTTCGGGCAGGTATCGCCGAGGATGAGTTGCCGGCCCGGCAGTGCGTCGAGGCGACGGCACGCCTCGTCGAGGGCGCGGTGGCCGCAGGCGCGCAGGCAGTAGCCGTAGGCGTGCTCCACGCGGAAGAGGTCGTCGCCGTCGCCGTCGCGTAGCGGCGGCAGGCCGGAGGTGGCACGGTGGATACGGGCCAGGGCACTGCCCAGGCGCACGCACTCCTTGGCGGTGGCGGCGCGCCGGTCAAGGTGATCGCGCCAGGTGCGGCCGTCGGGAAAGACGTCGGTCATCACCATGGCGTGCGCTTCGGGCACGAAGGCCAGGACTTCCGGGAACAGGTCGGGCAGCAGGCTGTGGTGGAGTTTCAGGGCCTGGTGCTCAACGGCGATTAGTGCTGGATCGGTGGCGATGTGCGAGATCCGGGCGAAGCGGCGGCCGCGCACCTTGACGACGACGTTGCCCGCCTCGCCGTGGACGCGGAAGACGTGGCTGACGTTGCCGCCGGTGCACGCCTCGACACGGGTGGGACATCCGATGTGGGGACGGCACTCGGCGAGGACTTGCTGCAGGTGCGGGCCGAGGACAGCAGCCAAGCCGGGCATGCTGCGGCCGGTGATGGTCGGGGCGATCACCGTGCTGCTTCCAGGGCGGCGAGAGGGGATGCGGTGCTCTCGGCCGGGGCGGCTCGGAAGTCGAGCAGGACGGGGGCGACGGGCCGCCCGCCGTTGGCCCAGCGGCGGGACATCGACAGGTAGGCGGCGGCCATCAGGCGGGCTGGACGCCGGTGGTCGCTCAGGTCCGAGGCCAACTCCGTGCGGGGGGTGCGGCCGGCGAGGTAGGAGAGGAACTCGGTGACGGCGCAGGTACGGGCCGAGCGCTGGGTCGGCAGCACGGCGCTGTCACCGTCGCCTTGGATGAGGTCGGTGAAGCCGAGCATGTGGTGGCGCTGCCAGTCGGGGCGCAGCCGGTTGTTGCGGAAGACGTGGATCTCGATGTGGTCGGCGCCGCCTGCCGCCCGCCGGTCGTTACCGCCCTCGTCTCCGTGGAGGGTCTGCAGGGCGTGCAGGTGCAGTGCCTGGAAAGGCCCTTGCTGGATGATGTGGGCTTCCTGTCCGATCCGGCCGTTGCCCTTGTACAGGCCGCCGTGTATCGGGTGGAGGTTGCCGCGCTGGGAGAAGGTGGTGTGGGCGAGGCTGTGGCTGCCGAGTGCCATGACCCGGCCGTGGCTGCGGTAGGCGAGGTTGAGGAACACGTCGACCTCACCGTGTCCGGCGGTGAGGCGGTACAGGTCCTGTGCGGTGTAGGGGTTACGGGCGGCGAAGCCGGGCAGCAGTCGGGCGTGGTCGGCGACGGTGAGCTGGGCGAGGAAGTCGGAGGGTCTGGTGCATGCGGCGTGGACCTCGATCTCGTCGATCTCCTTGCCCGGGCGCTCGCCCGCGGCCAGCCACCACGGCACGATGTCAAAGTGGTGGTAGCCGGAGTGCGCGGCCTTGCCGTAGCCGCGGTCGAAGCCGTGGTAGCCGAGGTCGACGAGTTCGTCCGGCAGCCGCCACTGACCATCACCGTGGCTGGACTGGATGGACGTGATTGGGCAGTTCACCGCATCGGCGACCTCGGTGATCAGCTCCCGCACCCGGCGGAACGCAGGGTGCCAGCGGCGCTGACTCAGTACGCTGACTACCATTCGCGGATCACGCCGTCGCGCGGCCCGGTAGGCGTCCAGCAGGATCTCGAAGTCGTCGGCGATCGCTTGCGCGGCCGCCGGGTCGGTGGACGCGCCCGGGTGCACGGTCAGCGGTTTGTCGAGCAGTACCGGAAGGCCCCGCTCGATCGCCCATAGCGCGTACGGCAGATGGGCGGACGGCTCGGTCGCCACGACGACCGCACCGATCCGTTCTCGCTCCACCACGCCCTCCAAGACGCGGCGCACCCCGCCGGGCAGGGTACGCCGGGCGAGGGTGAACGGCTGAACGGCGATGACCGGCATCCGCCGGGGCCGGTCGGGCGTTCCGTACTCGATCACCGAGGCGGCCGCGTGGGGCAGGTCAATTCCGGTGACGGTCCCTGCGAGCCCCGCTTCCTGCGCGCCGGCCAGTGCGGGCAGGTGGTTGAGGCGGGTGTGCGGGCCAACACCGACGACCAGCACGTTCACTGCGATGCTCACCGGACCACCGCCACGCGACCGATACCGGCGCCGAGCAGCGGCAGGACCCCTTCGCCGACCTGGTACGCCTCTTCCAGGTGCGGGAACCCGGACAGGATGAACTCGTCGATGCCGAGTTCCGCGTACTCGTTGATCCGGTCGGCGACCTCGCGGTGCGAGCCAACCAGCGCGGTGCCCGCGCCGCCGCGTAGCAGCCCCACCCCCGCCCACACGTTCGGCCACACTTCCAGATCGGAGGTCCGGCCACTGTCGCGGAAGGCGGCGTGCAGGCTGCTCTGTCGGGCCTGTCCGGTGGACTGGCTGGCGGCCAGGGTGGCCTGCACGCGGTCGATGTGCTCCGGGTCGATCCCGGTCAGCAGGCGCTCGGCGGCGGCCCAGGCCTCTCCTCTCGTGTCACGTGTGACGACGTGGAACCGGATTCCGAAGCGCGGGACGCTGCGCCCGGCGTCGGCGGCCAGAGCGCGGATGCGGTTCAGCTTGGCAGCGACGTCATCGGGTGGTTCGCCCCAGGTGAGGTAGACGTCCGCGTGCCGGGTGGCGACCGGGACGGCCTCGGTGGAGGAACCGCCGAAGTACACGCCTGGCGGCGGGTCGGGTGGGCTGAAGACGGCCGCGCCGCGTACGTCGTAGTGCGCGCCTTTGTAGTCGAACGGTTCGGGGCCCCAGGCGCCGCGCAGGACGGTCAGCCACTCGTCAGTGCGCGCGTAGCGAGCGGCCTTGTCGAGGTGGTCGCCGAAACGGGCCTGCTCGGCTACATCGCCGCCGGTAACGATGTTCAACAGCAGCCGCCCATGGGTCTGCCGCTGGAAGGTCGCGGCCATCTGGGCAGCGAGCGTCGGCGATATGGAGTCCGGACGGAGCGCAACCAGGAACTTCAGATGCTCGGTGGTCCGGGCGAGGGCGGCGCAGGTGATCCACGGGTCTTCGTTGAACGTGCCGGCGGGTGTGAGGACCGCGTCGAAGCCCATGTGCTCGGCGGCCTGCGCGATCTGGGTGAGGTACCGCAGGTCCGGGGCGCGGTGCTGGTCAGCGCCCGGGCTGAGTGCCGCGGTGGTGTCGTGGCCGGGTCCGTGGGTGCCGCGCATTCCGGTGGTCAGGGTGCGGCCGTCGCTGCCGGTCGGCAGGAACCAGTGGAACTGCAAGCGGTTCAAGGTGTGCTCCTGGTGGTCAGTCGGAGGTGAAGTCGCCGGCGGCTCGGGCGGACAGGCGGGTGAGGAGCGGGACGGGGACACGGAGGGCGCCGTTCACACGGGCGGCGGCTTCGCGGGCGCGGCCCTTGTCGCCGGGCACGCGCCAGGTGCCGTCGGTCGCCGCGGCGGCACGCAGGTGGTCTGCGAGGCGGGAGTTCGCGGCGGCCGCGCTTGCTTTGGGGTCGGCGAAGGCGGGGTTGAGGGCGATGATGGCGTAGCCGGTGGTCCATGTGGAGTCGACGTCGCGGCCCATCGGAAAGCCGAACAGGGAGCCGGTCAGGGACTGCAGGAGCAAGGACAGCGCGAAGCCTCGGTGGTCGCCGAAGACGATCGCGGAGGCGGCGGCGTGTGGGTCGCGGGTGGTGCGGCCGTCAACGTCGACGAAGCACTGCTCGGGCAGGGGCCGGCCTGACCGGCGGTGCTCCCACAGCACGCCCATCGGCGCGAGGGTGGTGCCCATGTCCGCGCTCAGGGGTTCCCCGAGGGTGGGCAGGGCGAAGGAGAGGGGGTTGACGCCAAGGACGGGAGTGGCGCCGCCGACCGGGACGGCTTCGGCCTTGGAGGTGTTGGCAGCGATGCCGACCATGCCGTGTGCGGCGATGGCCTCGGTGAATGTGGACAGGACGCCGTAGCGCTGGGTGTTGATCACCCCGACCAGGCCGACGCCGAGACGGCGTGCCCGCTCGATGGCTGCGGCGGTCGCGAATTCGGCGCTGAGCGGTCCGATCTCGCGGTGCGCGTCGATGACGGCGAACGCGCCGCGCTCATGGATGATCTCGGGTGAGGCCTGCCGCTCGGGAAAGAACCGGGACTCGAAGACGAACTTCGCCAGACCGTGAGAGGGCTTGCCGCGCAGTTCTCCGGTCAGAAAGTGCTCGGCCACCCGGCGACTCGCGCTGTCGGGGACGCCCGCGGCCGCGCAGGTCCGGGCCATCAGGTCCTCGAGCTCGGTGATCAGCACCTGCACGCTCGCCGGTTCGGCGGGCGCGGGGCCGCGGGGAAAGGGGGCAGTGTCGGACATGGGTCTCCCGTTCGAGGGCATGGTGAGATGCGGGCGCGGGCAGGCGGCCGATCGACAGAGCGGGCGGGGCATGGCTGATCAGTGGGTGCGGAACCGCTCCCAGCTCATGGCGGAGCGCAGATGTCCCGCCCACTCGGTACGGCGGGCGGGGCCAGCAGACTGGCACAGCGCCGCAGCATGCGGGCGGGAGCATCGTGGTCTGCCGAACTCAGGGGCAGGTGGGCAGGGCGGCCGAAGGCGTACTCGAACAGCAGCCACCGCCAGTCGCCGACGATGCAATGGTGGACCATGTGGGGTGCGATCGCGACGACGGCGTGCGCACGGCGTGCTTCGGTATCCAGGGACAGGCGCAGCCGAGCGGTACTGCACGCCGCGGCCTTGCCGGAGGCAAGGACGGGACCGACGGCAGCCTCCACGGCCGCGCGTGAGGGCTGCGGAGTGTCGCTCCACACGCTGGGCGCGGCAAGACCGGGCAGCTCGGGAGTGAGAGCCATGGACAACTCCTGGTCCGGGTCGCTGCACGAAGAAGAAGGGGCGGCGAGCGCACCCGGGTCGTGCCGGGGTGCGCACTGTTCCGGCTACGGCAGGTGGGCTGCCATCCGATCGAGAATCAGACGTCCTCGCGCCACGAGCTCTTCGTGGTCTTTCGCCAGGCCGTTACGCAGGTAGGACGCACCGAGGCGGACGGTCAGCAGATGCAGCAGCCGGTCCTCGTCTGCCGTCAGCGGGCGGCCGTATCCAGCGAAGTACGCCTCGCGCAGCTGCGGGCGAACGGACCAGACGGCGCCGAACAGCCACCTGAACTCGGCCGCGGCGACGCCGTACCTGGCCATCGCGAAGTCGATCAGGCCGTGGCGTCCACTGTCCTCGTCGAACAGCCAGTTCCGGGTCTCGTAGTCGCCATGCCGGTACACCAGCGGCAGCCGCTCGGCGAGCCCTGGGAGTTCTGTCGACGCGGCCTCGATCAGAGACAGCTGATCGGCGCTCAGGTACGGCGCGACATCCTCCAGGCAGTCGGCGGCCTCCCGGGCCTGGTCCTCCATGTCGGAGCGCACTGCGGCTCGGTCCGCGTCCGTGCCGGTCGAGGACGCTTCGTGCCAGCGGCGCAGCAGCCGCCCGGCGTCCTTGTGTAAGCGCAGCTCGGTGCTGGCCTCAAGGGGCAGGTCCCGCACGACGCGGCCGGGCAGCGGCGAGCTGAGGATCGCGAGCAGGCCCGGGTCGCAGGCGAGCAGCCGCGGGGCGTCTGTCTCCCGAAGGTGCGCTGCGGTGAAGGCGTATCCGGCGAGTTCCCGTTCGAAGTCCAGGGCGGTCGGACTGAGTTTGACGTAAGCGCTCCGGTTCCCCGCGCTCACGCGCCACACGCGGGAGGTGCTGCGCGGCCAGGAACGGTCCTCGTAGGCGTCCAGGCCCGGCAGGTGGCCGGCGACCCAGTCGCGCAGCTCGGGCGGGAAGAGCTTGGCGGTCATCATGACGATAGAGCTCCCATCGGGTGGGGAAGCGGCTGGATTCGGTTGGGCTGTGCACTTGGGGTGCACGGGGCGGCGGACTGCGGTTCACCTGCTCTTGTCCTTCCTGTTCCTGCCGGTTCAACGGGGGAAGGGGCGAGCCGTCGCGGGTCAGAAGTAGTCGGCCAGCCAGGGCTCCCGGTCGGCGGTCGCCCGCACCAGCTGGGTGATTGCCGCTTGATCGCCACTGACTCCCGACAGCGCGGCGCTGACCGCGCTGTGGTAGCCCCCGGCATACCAGACCGCGAACTGACCACGGGTGAGCGTGACTCTGCCGTCGCGGGAGGTGCGCGACAGCTCCGCCTTGCCGTCGGCGACACGTAGGAGGAATCGCTCCGTTTTCATGCCGTCCTCGGCGACGACTTCGATCGGCAGGCTGACCTTCACCTCGTCGGACCAGCCACGCTCCTGCACCGCCCGGCACAGATCCAGGATCCGCAGCACCCACGGATGCCAGCTGCGCGCAGCGGAAGAGCCGGAGCGACGCAGGTGGTGCAGCAACAGCGGGGCAGGAGGCAGCGCCGTCCGCTGGAAGACGACCGCAGGGATACGGCTGTTGTGCCGACCGAGGAAGCCGAACATGGCAGCAGCCACTGCCTGATCGGCAGCCCAGAAGTCGTACACGACCAGATGTCGCCCGTCGATAGGGTTTCGCTCACAGGCGACGGACAGTACGCCGGCTGGTCCCCGGCCGGGGGGAGTGAATTGGTAGGTGACGACGTCGGGGTGTTGCGCCTGCTGCCAGGTGTCCCACCAAAGGGGCCGCTGCCACGGGCCGTTCCACTGCCCTGCCAATCCGTTACGCAGCGACCGGACCTCTTCGGAGGAGACATGCGTGATTTCGCACTCCGTTCCGCTGAAGACACGTCGCAATTCGTCGGTGGGTACGGTCCACGAGTACACCTGGGTCGGTGCCTCCCACCCCAGGCGGCGCACGTAACCGCTGGAGGAGGTCCATAGCGTGGCGAGGACCGCGCCCTGTTCCCTCAGAGGACCAAGCCGTTCGGCCGTCAGCTCGGCCGCCAGCTGGCCGCCGCGTTCCTCCGGCGCGACGCATCCGCAGGCCATACTGGCCGCGGGCACCGGGCGGCCGCCGAAGAACTGCGGGACCAGCAGACCCAGACCACCCGCGATGACCTTTCGATCTCGCACAGCGACTCGCCGGTCCGCGTGCGCGCCCAGAAGCATGATGTCGCTCACCGGGTGACCGTACGCACGCCGCGCCAGGGTGTCGTACTCCTGCCACAGGTCGTCGTCGGCTTCTACGATGGCCAGTCCCGAGCCGGTCATGACCGTCCCTCTCTCCTCTAGTAGTCGGTCTCGTCGCGGACGGCGCTCGCGTGAGCGGGCACGAAGAAGGTACGGGTGCAGCTGAAGACCCGCTGGTCGTGCTGGTTGTAGCCCTCGACTTGCGTCACAACGATTCCCTCGTTCGGGCGGCTGCGAGATTGCCGGGCGGAAATGACCGTGCTCTGAGCGCGCAGGGTGTCGCCGACGTGTACGGGATGCTCGAAGCGCGCTTCGTCCATGGCCAGGTTGCCGCTGGTCAGAGCACTGGTGTCGCGGACGGTGAGGCCCATGACGATGTTCATAGTGAGGATCCCGCAGACCAGCATCTGGTCGCGGCCGGTCTGCTTGCAGAACTCGATGTCGGAGTGGACCGGCGCCTCGTTCCCCGTCAGCGCCAGGACCTGGACGTGTTCCGTCTCGGTCACTGTCCGGGCCGGACGGTGCTCGATCACGGTTCCCACAATGCCGGCGAACTCATCGAGACCCATGCCGATCGACGCACGGATCCGGTTCTCACTGATACGTCGATAACCCTGTGGAACGCTGTTCACTGCGTGTCTCCTTGATCGTAAGGCGCGGGCACGTCACCCGCTCGGGCAGTCAGCGCGCGCGCCGCAGCCACCAGTGGCGGGCCGACCATGCGGCCGTCGACCTTGGTGATTCCGCCGCCAGTCCCTTCAGCGGCCCTGACGATGGCGCGCGCGGCTTGCAGATCGTGAGTGGAGGGATGAAACGCTGCTTCGATGACCGAGAGTTGCCGAGGATGCACTGCGATCTTTCCGATGAAACCGAGTTCGACGGCTTCTTCGGTGTCCTGCCGCAAGCCGTCCAGATCGTCCAGGCCAAAGTAGGGGCCATCGACTGCGGGCAGCCCGGCTGCGGCCGCGGCCGCAGCCACAGCCGCCTTCGGATACCACATGGCCTTGCTGGTCAGAGAGCAGCCGGCAGCAGCCGCATAGTCAGCCGCCCCAAAAGACACCCCCGAGAGCGATCCGCACTGCACGATGTCGGATAGGTGTTGGAGGCCGCGCGGAGTCTCGATCAGCGCCCAAACCTCACATCCGCCGGCGACGTCGCTCAAGACCTGCGCAACCAGTTCAACATCGCGCGCGGCCTCCACCTTCGGCACGACCAGCACAGTCGGCCGCAGCCCGGTTGCAGCCAGCTCCACCAGATCCTTCAGACCGTCCAGCGTGCCGGGCGCATTGATACGCACCCCTAGCACACCACGGCTGCTAACAGGGCTGCAGTGATGCTGACCGAGGAAGGCGACGACGGAAGCGCGCGCCACGTCTTTGCCCTCGGCTGGAACAGCGTCTTCCAAGTCCAGCACAGCTACGTCAGCCCTTGAAGAGACCGAGTTCGCGAACCGCCCCGGTGCATCTCCCGGGGTGACCAACCACGTTCGTCGTCTGCTGCCGGTCAAAGCAGCGTTTCCGTTCTCCCCGCCAGTCTCGCGCCGACCGGGCAGAACGGCTTCACTGGACTGCATGTGGTGCACCTGTGGACTCCTTCGGGAGCGCGCTCGTTCAGCGATCGGACGAGGCTGAGCCGCCGATGCAAGGCTCGGCGTTCGCATCCGGATTTTCGATGCGGTGATCGAGTGTCGAGCAAGTACGCCCATCGATCGAGGGATTCGGTGTAGTCCCGGTGTAGTCCCGCCCTCGCGAACCGCCCTCGTCCGGCTTCACCGCGTGCTTGGATCGCCCCATGGACAAGCGAGAGCGCCACCCGCTCGCCCTCGCCCGGGCCGCCCTCGGCATGTCCGGGGACCAGATGGCCAAGGCGATCCGCGCCGCTGCCGAGCGCGAAGGACTGCGTTCGGGTGTCGACCGGCAGCGCGTGCGCAAGTGGGAGCAGGGCGTCCTTCCCAGCGCCGACTCCCAGCGGTACATCGCTCAAGTCCTCGGGGTGCCGCCCGAGGACAGCGACCCGGCCGGGTGGCCGAGCTGGGTGCCAGTCGTCGACAGCGGTGTCATGCCGCTGGGCCACGCCAACACCGTGCCCGCTCTGCGAGAGGCCTTGAACACGATGAACCGCCGCACCCTCCTCAGCGCCATCCCCGGATCCGCCCTCGTGGCTCTGGCCGGCAGCTGGGCGGGTACCGAACCTGCTGGCTACGCCTACGAACGGACCGGACCCGACAACGCCGTCGGCGAAGACGTCGTCGCCCTGCTGGAGGACACCAGCGCCCGCCTCAACGCCCTGGCCACCGAGCAGCGCCAGCACATCGCCCCCCTGTACGACGCTCACCTGGCTCAGGTCACCGACCTGATCGACGAACACCCCTGCCCCCGCGTTCTCAAGGTGCGCCTCCACAAGCTCGCGGCGAGCCTCTCCCAGACGGTTGCCTGGATCCGGTTCGACCACGGCGAGCACGGCGCGGCAACGCGGTACTGGATCGCCGGGCTGCACAACGCGCACGCCGGCCAAGACAGGGACATGGGCGCCGCACTGCTGAGCGACCTCGCCTACCAGGCGTCCTGGCGCGACGCTCCCGCCACCGCCGCCGGGATCCTCCAGAAAGCCCTCAGCCGCACCATCCATCCGGCGGCCAGCTCGCTGCTTCACCTGCGCCTGGCTCGCGCCCAAGCCGCCCTCGGTGAACGTCGTGCCACCCTGCAATCCCTCACGATGGCCGAGCGCCTGCTCGGCACGGGGAACCTTGACGACATGCCGACCTGGTGCTCCTGGCTCTCGCCCGCCGACCTCGCTGTCGATTCCGGCCGCTGCCTGCTCGACCTCGGCGACGCCACCCGCGGACACGCCCTCATCGCCGAGGGCCAAGCACTCCTGCCGCCCAGCCGGGACAAGACCCGCCTTATCTTCCTGGCCTACCGCGCCCAAGGCCACCTCAGCCGCCGTGAACCCGAAGCCGCGGCTGCCGACGCCCTCGAAGCCCTCCAACTGGCCAAACGCATCGGAGCACCACGCTGCGTCCAGCTCGTACGCGACCTCGTCGTCGACTTCCGTCCCTACCAGCAAGCCCAAGGCGTGGACGAGTTGTTCGAAGCGGCCGCCTGACTCACCCGAAGCTCCGGCTACAGCGCACCGCACCCCGTATGAGTCCGAGCAAGACGCCCAAGCCGCCGTGCGCACCTTGCGAGAGACCCAAGACAGGGTTCCGGGGTGGCTGGGGAACACCTTGCACGGCGCGTCCGGGCCCGTATCGCGTTGAGGACGATCCGGCGGCGCGAGGCAGCGTGGCCCCTCCCCGGCGGCGCAGCTTGCCCCTGCGCCTCCGCGCCGCGGTCCGGCGAGGGGGTGCCGATCACGGTTGTGCTCCGCCGGGCCGCACACGATGGAGCGACAGGTGAGGCCAGGGATACCACATCGTTCGGAGCAGGCCAGTTCGTCAGTGACGCGTGCGCGTGCTCGGCATCGCGGACGTGGCGCCGGTGACACGGAAGTGTGTCCTCTTCGCTGTGCGGCTTCACATGTAAGGGAGGCTGACCCGGACGGGAATGAGGTCATCGCTCCTCCTGTGGAGTGTGCTGGACGATGCCGGGATGGGGGAGAGTGCCTGTTGGAGGCGGCCAGGCGGCGTGCACGGCCGACACCAGCACGGCGATCAGCACGCCCATCGCGATGAGGGCCAGGCAGCCGCCGACGTCACGGAGGGTCGAAAGCAGCGGGTCCGCCATGGCGGCACGGCGGACCACTGCATCTGCGGCGGAGCGCGCGCCATCGTCGCTGGGCCGCTGAGGGCTACCAGTGACCATGCGACAGGTGCTGGCGGAAGGCGAAAGCCGGAAACGGGGCGACCTGCACGACGCCCATGGCAAGCGCGCCTGCCTGCGCCCCGGATCGCCGCTCGCACGCTCATCGGACACCCGAGCCTTGCCAGGCCTGCCGGACAGATCCGGCATCGGTTGCGCGATCACGCGTGACCCCGGTCACGGATGGGCGCCTGGAGGGCGGCCGCAACGTCCCCGGGCTCTGGAGCGGTTGTGAACAGGTTTGGGCAATTGTCCGATCTGAGCCGTGGACGGGAAAGGACGCCGGGTGCGGCGTGCGGGGGTGCTGGGGCGGTGGGTAAGTGCATCCCGGTGCGCGACGGGCGAGTGACTACCGTGCTCGCGCGTGCGGTTGGTGCTGCTGGCGAGACGGTGTGCCCACCAGAGTCGGTGAGGGGGAGGGTGACCGCTGTGGACTGCTGTGGTGCGCGTGCGACTCGTCGCAGCTGGTGGAGAGTCCACTGAAAAGGGAGCGCGGTGCGAGCGGCCTGCTGCAGCAACTGGCGCTCGGCCACCGCGGCAGAGCCGTTGCGTACGCCGCGCCGCGCGCCGTCAGCATGGTGGGTGACGTAGATCTGGCGGCGTAGCCGGTCGGCAACGCTTCCGGTCCAGCCTCGCGCGGTGTAGGTGTACTCGGTCACCAGAGGGGCCCGGGGCTCGAGCTGGCCCGGCACGAGGTGGACGCTGATGGATCCGCTGTAGGCCAAGCGGACGAGGTGGGACAGGTGATCTGCGCTCGGGTGCTGGTCACATGACGGCTCCAGCAGGTCTTCGCTCAGGAACATCACCCAACGGCACCGCGCGGCCGGGCGGCGGCCTGTAGGCCCGGATGCCGGCGAGGCGGCCAGGGAGCACAGCGAGGCCGGGTCGGTGCCGTAGGCGTGTACAGAGCGGGATCCGGCTACCAGCGCCTCCACCCACGCCGGGGACGAAGTGACGTCGTCGATCTGATGCCGATGACCGGGGCGAGCCAGAAGCGCGAGCGCCCGCCGGATCTCGTGGGCCGGTGCGCCGTAGACGTCCAACAGGGTGCGCGCGCTCGTGACGGGCACCGCGACCCGGGCCGTCTCCAGGTCCTTGATCCGGCTGGATGAGATACCGACCAGGTTGCTGGCCTGCTGCAGAGTCAGTCCGGCGCGCGTCCGGTAGTGGCGCATGAGCGCGCCGACCAGGAGGGGGGACAGGGAGGGGGCGTCACAGTAGGGCACGGGCGTCATGGGCGCACCTCCGCGGAGAGCGGAGGACGGACGGGCACCTGGGGGAGATGCAAGTGCAGGATTGGAGACCCTGACCAGGGGCGACTCGCCGGTCGCGCTGAAGGCGCTGCTTTCAGCATGTCGGGCCGGAGCGGCTGTTCACCGGGGGGCCCGGTGGTGACGGCCGGTGGTGAGGGGAGGCAGGCAGTGGGCATGGTCGGGACTCCGGTATGGGCAGGGCGTGGTGATTCGATGGCGATGGGGCGGATCGACAGGCGGCTGGTTCGGGCTCGCCCAGGCGGCGTGTAGTGCGGTGCTCGGGCGGGTAGGACGCCGGCCGTGGCGCGGCCGCCGGATGACCGGCGCGACGGCCCGAGCCGGCCGCCGGACGGCGCCTATGGACGGCTTCGCTTGCAGGACCGAGGCGAGCGGTCAACAAGGGGACCGGTTCCCTGTCCGCGAGATGTGTGCTCGCAGGGCCGGTGCGAGGTCTGTGTGCTCGCCCGTCTTGAATCGCATGGACCAGTGCGCGGCAACCACCGATTGAGCGTAGAGCCCGTCAGGCGACTCGAGTTGGTCGCCGAAATACTCCTTGACGCGGGCGGCTACCTCCGGGGTGTCCAGGCTGCTGAGCAGGAGACACGCGGCGTCGGCGTAGCGGGGGCCGAGCCCGATGTAGTCCCAGTCGTAGAGCACGGCCCGAGCATCGACCGCTCCGAGGTTCGCCGCGCACACGTCACCGTGCGACGGAACCCATGACTCCAGGACGACAGCTCCTACCGAGCGAGCTGCCGCCTCTTGCCAGGCGACGGGCGCCAGCCCGGCTGACGCAACTGTTTGGATGCTGTCGAGTGCGGCACGCAGGTCGGCCCACCAGGCCGCCGGCAGGTCGGCCACCCACGCAGGGGCCGCCCGAGTGACGCTGAAGGCTTTGACCGGCATCCGGGTCGTCAACTCGGCCTGGTAGGCGAAACCTTCGCAGTTCCAAGCCTCCTGGGCTACAAGAACGGGCCGGAGGACGGGCAGACCCTTCATGACCCGTTCGGCAGTGGCCGCGCCCGACCAGTGCGGTGGGGCCGGTTGTCGAACCGGCCGCGCCCGCAACTTCATCCACAGCTCAGTGGTCGTGTCGAGTACCGGCAACGACAGGGACTGGCCTTGCCAGCCCCACACACATTCAGTGCCGTCTACCTCGACCCCCAGGAGGGCGGCGGCGTGCCTGGCTTGTACGCGCAGCCGGTCCTCGGCGTCATCCGGCAGTTGCGGAGCCTGCATTTGACTGCTGGTCCGGGACGCTACGGGCGCGGGGCGGGCCACCGGGGACGCTATCGGCTTGGTCATTTACTGCTCCCTGCGGGCATAGGGGTGGGAGAAACCTCGGTGCGGCCGTGGGCGTATCCCCGGCCAGGTACGAACTGCAGGAAGTGCCCGGGCGCGGATCCTTACCGGCCACGCGGTGGCGTCGGCCGTCAGGGCGTGGCTGGAGAGGCATCCGCGGCGTAGATGAGGGGTTGGGGCGTTCACAAGCGGTCCATGCCGGTCCAAGCGACGTAGACGCCGTAACTGCGCAACATGTTGACGGCCATGGCGGCCTCGTGGCCGGCAGTCAAGGCGTCCACGCCGTGTGCGATGCGCCGGACAACGTCGACCCGCCATCCGTAGGGCAGACGCGCCAGCCGGGCAGCCTCCGAGCCTCCCCGCCGCCGGTCGTCCACGTCGTCCCAATGCGAGTCCCACCGCAGCCTGGGTTCCGGGGGTGTCTTCCCTGCTGCGATGTCCTCGGCAGCGGCCTGCACGGCCTCGCCCAGAGGCACCCGCGGCGTCGAACTGGCCCGTTTCGGGGCTCGCTGCCCGCCCAGGACCACCGCTTGCCACTCGGCGGGTAGCTGGGTGAGGGCGTCGCAGAGCACCGCGGCTTCCTTGCCGCCCGGCAATGCCCCGGCATCACGCAGCCGGGCCAGCTGATGGCTGCCACGCAGGATGCGATCCACAGCGCGCTCTCTTCCATGCTGCGAAAAGTCCGCGCTGGTCATGATCCGGTACACGACGGCCTGGTCCCACGGGGCGAGCCGGTCCCAGATCCGCTGCGCCCGCAGCTCGTCCCACGACAGCAGCAGACTGTCGTGCGCGGCCTCAAGGATGTTCCCGTACTCGTGGTGTGCGTGACCGGCGAGGACGGTCAGCGCTGCACTGATCCGCTGCCCCCGGGTCTCGTCCTCGGCCAAGGCGTTGCCGAGAGCGAACGTGCAGTCGCCGTGGTGACGCGCGAACAGCTCGCACGCCTGGCCCAGGTCGTCGCCGATGCGCGGGCAGACCTCCCGGGCGGTGCACGACGGTGCGGTCCCGTCCGTCCAATGTGCCCAGACGGCACCCTGCTGCGGGCGGTGGAGGATGCGGGCGATGGCGCCATGCTCGGTCCCGCGACCGTGCACGGCGAGCTCACAGATCAGGCTGCGGCGTGGCATGCCAGGCACTCTGGGCGCGGCCTGGGTGGCGAGGCGACGGGTTGCTTCGCTCAGCAGGAGGCGCGCGCCGCAGGTACGTGGCAAGGAACGGGCGAGGGTGGGCACCATGACGTTCTTTTCGTGAGGGTGGCGGGCGAGGCTGGCAGTGATGTGCTGGGATGCTGGGACCTTCGGTCCTGTGGCTGGCCCGGCGCTGCCGGGTCAGGTGAGGGTGGCTAGCGAGCCGTCCCCGTCTGGAGGCCGGCTGCACGGCCGCGTCAGAGGGCGGTCTCGTCTCTGAGGAGGGCAAGAAACCCGCCGCAGGCCCGGACAGCGTCGAGGAAGCCGAGGTAGGACCGGCGAAAGGTCGTGATGTCGGTAGGGGAAGCCGCGACGATGCCGTGGATCTCTCCGCGGCGGATCCTTCCGAGGAGAGAGGCCAGTTCGGGCCGGAGCAGCGGGTCGCTCATTCCGGTGCTGTCGTACGTGGCAAGGGGCGACTCCCATCCCATCCGGTTGATCACGGTCTGGGTCTGCAGCAGCCGCACGGCAGGATCTCCACTGTGGCCGACGAGCGCGTACCGGCCGACCCTGATCTGCGTGCCAGCGTGGTCGAGGCGCTCCAGCACGCGGTTGAGGTCCGCTTCGCGGACGGCGCGCATCTTTGCAGCATCCGCCAACTCGCCCAGGAATCCTCCACCGGATTGCACCGGCGGCCTGCTGAAACGGCCGTTGCCCAACCCGTGGCAAGTGCCCATCCCACGGCGGGGGTCAAGGAGTGTGACACGGGAGGGGGTTTCTTCGTGTTCGGTGGCTTCGTGTTCGGTGGGCAGGTTGGTCACGGTGTGCTCCAGAGAGTGTGCGTGTTCTCACTGAGAGGGACGGCGCAGCGGATCAGTGCGGTGAGTGTCGGCCGTGCTTCTGCGGTCAGCTGGAGCCAGGCTGACTCCTCGCTGTGGCTGGCGAGGCTCCAGCCGAGGTCGGTCAGGTGGGTCTCCAGCCGGTGCCGGGCTGCAAATGGCCCGATGACCACGGTGCGTACTGCGTCCACGCCGCACCGGGCTGCGTAGTCGGCGGCCCAGAGTGTCGCCAGTCGGGCGAAATCGGCACCGAATTGGCCG
Organism: Streptomyces sp. NPDC056160; assembly: GCF_042268205.1. Taxonomy (NCBI): domain Bacteria; kingdom Bacillati; phylum Actinomycetota; class Actinomycetes; order Kitasatosporales; family Streptomycetaceae; genus Streptomyces; species Streptomyces sp. NPDC056160. Next base: position 11,136 of record NZ_JBHJUW010000065.1, on the reverse strand, counting down.
TAGGCCCGGGTGATGGCCAGCAGGCTGGGGTTGTGGTGCAGTGCCAGACACCCGATGAGTACGTCGTCTTCGAACATCCCGATCGCGGTGACGTTCGACTCGTCGGCAGGAAGGCCCGTCGCGGTCGGAAGTGCGTGCAGATTCCGCTTGGCGAGCCAGCAGGTGCGGTCCTCGATGAGCGCGTGTGCCTCCGCCTGCTCGGCTGCGGTCGCGATGGGCCGCACCTGGTAGGGGGACCACTGCGGGTGCTCGGCCACTGGACCGTGCCCGGCGCTGTCCTGGAGGGCTTCATTGCCGGTCACAGGTGGCCTCCCGAGCTCACCGGCAGGGTGTTCGGGCCCGTGCCTGGCTGCTCCGTGACGCAGGGCAGTTTCCAGGAGTGGGCGGCGGCGATGAGCTGGGTGGTGTCGGTTACGCCGGCCACCGACAGCAGTTCGCGGGTTCGTGGGCGGACGGCGGACGTGACGATGCCCGCCGCGGCGGCGATGTCGTTGATCTTGCTGTAGGTGGCGTGCGCGCGCAGCAGCCGCATCTGCTCCGGAGTGAAATTCGGGGCGGGGCGGCCGGCATCCGGGGCGTCTACCTGGCCGGCGGTGAGCAGGGAGTGGACCAGGGCAGCCCACCCGCAGCCTGGGCGGTTGCCCGATTTCGTGCGCAGACTCTCGAGGTGACGGCGTACCTCGGCGTAGGGCAGGGCGGTACGGCGAGCGATCTCGGGAGACGGCACCCCCCGGACCAGGAGGTCGGCGATGCTCTGCTCGGTGGGGGTGAGTGCGACGGTCGGCTGACTGGGGTAGCAGCGTTGCACTGCGGCCGGGCGGAGCGGTGTGGCGGCGTCGACGGCGCGGTGGATGTCGCGCACGCAGGTGGCCAGGCAGGCAGTGCGCCAGATCCGTTCGGCGCTGTCGGCGGGCCAGGCGGCGAGCGCGGTGACCGCTGTACGGCGCAGCAGGGTCAGCAGGTGAGCGTCGGAGGTGTCCGCATGCCGCGAGATCAGGATGGCTGCCGCGCGGGTCAGCAGCCGCGAGCAGCAGGCCACGGCCTCCGGTGCGGGAGCCTGGCGGGTGATCCACCAGGCGCGGGCCCGGTCGCAGGCGTCGAGGACCTGAGTACCGGTGGGGGTGAGGTCGTCGGCGCGGTGGTGCAGCTGGCGGGCGGCAACGCCCAGTTCGGGCGGCTCGGCGAGGGGGAGGGGCGGCTCGGGATGGATGTGGGCGGCCTGGGCGCTGGGACGTACGACGATCTTCTGGTCGGCGAGCGAGCGCAGTGCGCGGTTCATGATGGGCGCGGAGGTGGCGAGGCTCTGTGCCAGCGCCTTCGCGGGCTGCAGGGTGGAGTGGGGCGGGTAGACGCCGGACTGGATCAGGAAGCGCAGCCAGGCCGCGACACGGTCAGTCGGGTCCGGGACGGTGCCGGCGACACGCGCCTTGCCGGAAGCACCGATGGCCACCAGCCCTTCGTCTTGGAGGTCTTGCAGGGCCAGATCGATCCGATCGTGCGGAAGATCGCCCATGCCGGCGATGATGCGGGCACGCGAGAGGCGGCCGCCGGGCGGGTAGTCACGGGCGCGGATGGCACGCCGCAGCCGGTCGGCGACCTCGGCGGCGGTAAGCCCTGGGTGCTCGGCCTCCAGCAGTGCACGCAGCAGTCCGCGCGCGCCGTTGCAGACCGTGAGCAGGGTGGGCTGGGCCGCGGGCGCAGTGGCGGTGTCGGGGCGGGTTGCGGCGCGGATGAGGCCCTGCCACCGGTCCTGGTCCCGGTTCGAGCCCGCTGCCTCGCGCATGCGCTGCTGGGCCAGCGGCAGCCACTGCTCCACCACAGCCCACACCCGTTCGCGGTCACGGTCCAGGGCCTCACCGGTGCCGTCCAGCTGCGCGATGGCGCGGTGCAGTGTGCCCCGGGTATGCCGCAGCCGTGTGAGCTGGTCAGGCACCGGACCAGGCGCCGGATCGCCGGAGTGGCGAGTGATGCGTGGGGTGCTGACGGGGCTGGTCACGGCTGCTCCAGGACGGATAGGCGATACGGGGTGAGGGGGGGAGGAGGTGCCTGCCGCCGGTGCCCGTGCGGGGGATGTGACGGGTGACCGGCGGCAGGTCCCGCCTGTGCGCGGTGGGTGTGTCAGGGGTCCGCCGCGCACGGGGGTCTAGACAGCGGCCGGGTCAGGCCGGGCCGGGCCATCGGCGGCCAGACGCGCAGACCACTGGATGTCGTCCTCGCCCAGTGCGGCGGCGGCCAGCCGGAGTTGCTGGACCTCGCCGGTGCCGGCGGGGGCGTAGGTGTGCTGGATGTCGCGCCACAGACGCTGCAGGGGGTAGTCGCCGTCCAGGGCGTTCGCGCCGTGGCACTCCATGGCGTCCTGGGCGCTGCGCGCCGCGGTTGCGTGCCCGACGTGCTTGGCGTTGATGAGTTCGGCGTCGCAGGCCACGCCCTGGTCGAGGAGGTGGGCGGCCTGGTAGACGAGGTTTCGGGCGGTGCGCAGACGGGATTCCATGGCGCCGAGCCGGTCCTTGAGGACGGGCAGGTCGGACAGGAACTTTCCGTAGCGGGGGCGGCTCTTGAGGAACCTCGTGGTGGTCTCGACGACGGCCTCGTGCAGACCGAGATCCAGGGCGGCGATGTTGAGCCGGCCGTAGAGGATGCTGCTGCTCTGCGCGACGTCGTAGCCCTGGCCGACCTCGCCTATCACGTGGTCGTCTGGAACGCGGACCCGGTCGAGGTCGAGCCGGCCTGCGGAGAACCCGTGCAGACCGAGCGTCGGCCGGTGCGCGGCGACGGTCACGCCTTTGCGGTCGGACTCGACGAGGAAGGCGGTGAGCGCCTGAGACACTCGCGTCTGGTCCGAGTCGGAGGTGCGGGCGATGACGACGTGTGCCCCGGCCAGGTGGGCGTTGCCGATGTGCATCTTGCTGCCCGTGATCACCCAGCCCCGGCCGGCTCGCCGGGCGCTGGTCTGTATCCCGCCGATGTGGCCGCCGGCTTCCGGCTCGGTGGAGGCGATCGACAGCAGCAGCGAGCCGTCGGCGACAGCGGGCAGCCACCGGGACTTCTGCTCCTGGGTGGCGTGGAGAAGGAGGGCGCCGACGGGGATCAGAGTGGCCTGCAGGACGGCCGCCGCCGTTCCTGAGACGCGGGCGGTCCGGTGGACCAGGACGGTCCGGGCGACGTGCCCGGCGGCCAGCCCACCGAACCGGGCCGGGATGGTGATAGCGAACCAGCGGCGCGCGGCGAAGAGTGCGGCGACATGGGCGTCCACCAGGTGGGGTGCGGCCTCCATCCGTGCCACGTGCGGGCCGATGTGCTCGGCCGAGACCTCATCGGCCTCCCGCCACAACTGCTCGTGGTGGTCGGTGAGGTAGGGGCGCAGTTCCGGCGGCGGGGCGGACAGCACGGGCGGCGAGGTGGTGGGCATGGACGTCTCCCTCTCCCTGGATGAAGGTCGCGCGGATGAGCGGCCGGGGAGGCCGTCTGGGCGGCTCCCGGGTGGGGGGTGGCGAAGCGCCGGTCATTCGCCGGTGATGCGGCGCATGACCTGGCTGCCGGTCGCGATGGTGATGTCCCGCAGGCGGCGGGCCTCGCTCATCGGCCGTTTTTCGGTGTCGACGACACACACGGTGCCCAGCACGATCCCGCTCTCGTCATGGATGAGCGGGGCGCCGAAGTACGCGCGGATCCCGACCGCGTCCACCACGTGATTGCCGGAAAACCGCGGGGAGGCATGGACATCGGGCAGGGGCAGCGCCCTCTTACGGTCCACGACCTCCGGACAGTATCCGTGACCGCGGTCCATGGTGCGGCCGACGATGACGTGTCCGCTGTCCGCAGCAGGCTGGTACAGACCGATGAACGTCTGCTCCTCCATGAACAGGTTGACGAAGCCGTACAAGAAGTCGGCCTGCTGCGCCATCTCGCGGGCGAAGCCGTCGTATTCGTCGTCGGGATCGGTTCGCAGGCCCAGTTGCCGGATCAGTTCCCTGCGTTCGGCCAGCTCACGCTGCGCTCGGGCGGGCAACGGATGAGCGGCGGGGACGCCCGGCGGAAACGTCGCGGTGGAGGCGTGCAGGGGGGCGGTGGCGCCGTGCAGGCTGCGGCGGGGCAGGGGCGGGGCGCCGTACGGGTGAGAGGTAAGGGAGGTGGGATGAGTCATCGGGCGTCCTGTAAGGAGGCAGAGGCAGAGGCAGAGGCGTGGTCGACCAGGGTCAGAAGGGTGGAAGCGACCTGCACGGGGTCGCGGGCGTCCAGGGCGATCACCGGAACCCGGCCGGGCAGGCCCAAGGCGTCGCGGATCTGCTCAAGCTCGTAGCGGTGCGCGCCGTCGAACTCGTTGACGGCGACGATGAAGGGCAGGCCCAGGTGTTCGTAATACGTCACTGCGGAGAAGCTGATGTCCAGGCGCCGAGTGTCGACCAGGACAATGGCGCCGACCGCACCGCGTGCCAGGTCTTCCCAGAGTAGGCCTACGAACCGGTCCTGGCCTGGAACGCCGAACAGGAACAACTCCAGGGGGATGGGTGCGTCGGGGAGGCTGAGGCGTCCGAAATCGAGTGCGACCGTCGTCGTGTCCTTGTCCTGAAGCCCGGTCAGGTCGTCGACACCCGCGCCGGGCTCGGTCAGGTACTCCTCGGTGCTGAGCGGTTTGATCTCGCTGACCGCGGCCACGGCCGTCGTCTTGCCGACCCCGAACCCGCCAGCGATCACGATCTTCAGCGGCAGCAGGCGCTGCGTCCCGGGCGGCTGCACGGGATCAGCCGGCCTCAAGGTGGGAACGGGCATCGGGCCACTTCCTTCTGAGAGCAGTGCTCACCGCCGCCAGCAGCTGCAGGGAGGGACGGGGAGCTCCTGTCGTGTCGGTGTCGTGGGAGGCAGTGACGAGCAGATCGAGCAGGCGCGCGTCCAGGAGGTCGGAGATGAGGACCTTGACCACCGGGACGGGCCTGGCCATCCGTCCGGCCAGCTCGGCCACCGAACACGGGCGCTCACGGCACAGCGCCATGATCCGGCGGTGCTCCTCGGCGTGGGCGGGAGCCAGCCGCCCGGCCCCGGCAACCACCACCGTGTCCAGCGCCAGCAGATGATGCGGCCGGGTACGTCCGCCGGTCAGCGTGTACAGCCGGACGAACACCGCCTCCTCGACCCCAGCGCCTGCCCGGCAGGGGACGCTCACGATGCATCGGCATTCGTGGCGGCTCGGACGGGCACGTCCATGTAGGCGCCGAAGCGGGTCACCAGACGCTGCATCTCGTGAGTCGTGGTGCCGACGTCGGCCCTCGGCCCTGCCAGCACGCACAGCACGGTGTCCTGCAGAGCACCGCCGAGAGAACCGCCCTGGAAGGACGAACTCCCCGCTGCCTGGAGGAGGAGCATGCCGTCGGCACGTTCGATGAACACGAGCTGGGCGGGACTGCGTTCGCCCGTCGGACTGGGCACGTTGCCGGCGAGCGCGTACATCGATGAGATCGCCGCGGCGAGCGGGTCCGCCCAGTCCTTCTCGACGCCGCTGTCCATGAGCCGCAGGCCGTCCCGCGACACCAGCACGGCAGCGGCGACGTCGGGTGTCTCGTCCGCGAACTTCTTCAGCAGGCTCTCCATCTGCTGCGCCTGCCGTTCCCGCCGGGACGCGCCTCCTGCGGTACCGGACAGGTAAGGGGTGGGGGTCGTCATGGTCGCTCCAGAAAGAGAAGGTGGGGGTCAGTTGGGGTGCTCGTGCGGCGGGGGCACGGGCGGGCCGCCCCGTACGCCGTCGCGGAAGGCCGCAGCTCGGCCCGGGACCGACGCGGTCACAGGCGCGTGCGGGGAGGGCTGGCGGGCGGGTGCGGGGGGCTGGCCGCTGACACGGCGGGGAAGGTCCGGCAGCGGCGCCGGTGAAGCAGCCGGCGCGCCGTGCTGCCGCACAGAGGAAGGAACGACCGCCGGCGGCGGAATGTGTTCGGGGATCTCTTCTCCGGCGGGCTGAGTCGTCACCAGTAGCTGCTCAGGCACGATCACCACTGCGGTCGTGCCGCCCATCAGGTTGTCGTGGAGCGCCACCTTGATCCCGAGCTGCTGGGCGATCCTCGCGGTGATCAGCAGGCCGATCTGCCCGGCGCGGACCTGGTCGCTGACGTCCACCTGGTCCGGCGCGGCCAGCAGCTGGTCGACCCTGTGGCGTATCCGCGGATGCATCGACATGCCGCGGTCTTCGATCTCGACCGCCAGTCCCGTCGGCACCTGCTGCGCACGCACCTCGACCTTCGTGGCCGGATCGGAGTACTCAAGGGCGTTCTCGATCAGTTCGGCCAGCAGATGCGTTAGGTCTGGGCCGACGTGGCCGGGGCAGCTCCACCGAATCCCGACATCCCCGGCCGTCACGGTGACGCGCGGGTATTGGACCACCTCACTGACAGCTCCGCGCAACGCCGTGGTCACTGTGACGGGTTGGCGCGTCCTGCGCAGGGAATGACCGCCCAGCAACGCCGTGCCCTCCACATGCCGGCGTGCCCGCACCACCAGGTGGTCGATGCGGAAGATCGCGGCCAGCAGTTCCGGATCGTCGGTCTGCCCCTGCAGATCGGTCAGCGCGGTCAGAGCCTTGCTGATCAGGGCGTGCTGGCGGACCGCCACACAGCGCAGGACGTCCAGCTGGACGCTCGTCTGGGACTCGTCGTGGACGCGCCGCAGCGACGCCACCGCCTGCATCTGCAGCTCCACCACCGCGGACTCGACCTGTCCGGCCAGGCCTGTCGCTTCCGCCATCCTGGGGGCGGGCATCGGTGGCCGTTCACCGCGGCACAGTTCGTCGGCCGACCACAGCACCGTCTTCTCTGCGGCCGCCACCACCCGCGCCAGACCCTCCAGCTCGGCCGTACGGGCACTGTCCGCCGCGCTCAGCACCGCCCGCCCCGTATCCCGCGCCTTCTGCAGAGCGGCCACGACGACACCGCCCACCAACGGGACGAGCACGGCCAGCAGCGCCAGGTGGGAGACAGGCACCTTCTGCCAGGTGACGAACGCGGACCCGAGTAGCACGCCAAGGAGTGCGAGCGGCTGCATCACCGCCGAAAGCACGCGCTCCATCACATAGGCGTCCAGCTCCTGATGGAAGCGCACGGGTGTGGGTGCGTCGCTAGCGGGCGGCCGGCGTCGGCGGTGACGGGCGGAGGAGAAGCGGGCAGGCATAGAAGACCTCAAGAGCGGTGGGCGAGAGGAAAGGGTGGAGGGGCTAGGCGCTCTGGGGGACGAGCTCCGGCAGAACCGGCTGCGGGCGCCCGGTGTCGGTGACGAGTTCAAGGGTCGCCGCGGGCGCCGCGGAGAGCTGTTGGAGCAGGTACGCGCTCGCGACCAGACCCTCGTGGCTGAACGCCTGCGGGAAATTGCCCACCTGGCGGCGCGTTACCGGGTCGTACTCCTCGGCGAGCAGGCCGAGGTTGCTGCGCAGTGCGAGAAGGCACTCGAACAGGGCACCCGCCTCGACGAGGCGACCGGTCAGCGCGAGCGCATCGACCATCCAGAACGAGCAGAGGAGGAAGGCACCCTCGTCGCCCGGCAGTCCGTCCACGCCCTGCTGGTCACCGGCGGTCGGGTAGCGCCGCACGAGCCCTTCTGGTGTGGACAGCTCGCGCCGTACCGCGTCGACGGTGCCGATGACACGCGGATCGTCCGTGGGTAGAAATCCCGTCTGCGGGATGATCAGGAGAGCGGCGTCCAGTTCCTGTGAGCCGTAGGACTGGGTGAAGGTGTTGCGGACCGGGTCGTAGCCGTTCGTGCAGACCTCGTGGTGGATCGTCTCGCGCAGCTTGATCAGCGCGGGCAGGTCGACGCCCGGGAGGGCGCCGTCCTCGGCCAGGCGGACCGTCCGGTCCACCGCCACCCACGCCATCACCTTGGAGTGCACGAAATGCCGCCGCAGCCCGCGGACCTCCCAGATCCCCTCGTCCGGCTCGCGCCAGCGCTGCGCCAGCTGTCCGATGAGCCTCTGGTGGAGTGCCGCGGTGTCCGAGCAGGGCGTGATCCCGCTGCGGTGGGCTAGGTACAGGGTCTCGATCACCTCTCCGTACACGTCGAGCTGGAACTGAGCGGCGGCGCCGTTGCCGACCCGCACCGGAGCCGAACCCTCATACCCCGGCAGCCAGTCCAGGACCCGCTCGGGCAGGTCACGCTCTCCGGTGATCCCGTACATGATCTGCAAGTTCTCCGGATCACCGGCCACCGCCCGCAGAAGCCATCGTCTCCATGCCTCTGCCTCGCTCCGGTACCCGGCTCCCAGCAGCGCGGCCAGGGTCGTGGAGGCGTCCCGCAGCCAGGTGTAGCGGTAGTCCCAGTTCCGCCCGCCACCGAGCTCCTCGGGCAGCGACGTCGTCGGCGCGGCGACGATCGCCCCGCTCGGCATGTAGGTCAGCGCTTTCAACGTGACCAGGGACCGGACGACTTCCGTCCGGAATGGGCCGTTGTAGGTGCACTGACCCGCCCAGTCCCGCCAGAAGGCCAGCGTCTCGGCGAGCGCGGCGTACGGAGCCGGTATTTGCGGCGTAATCGCGTGAGACGGACACCAACTCAGCACGAACGCGACGCTGTGTCCGGCAGCGACGTCGAAGCGGCTGACGACGACACCGTCCTTCTCCGTCTGCGGCACCGAAGTGTCCAGCCACAGCGCGTCCGCGCCCGCCTCAGCGACCATCCGCCCGCAGGCCTCGTGGATCCACGGGCTGACACGGCCATACCCCGGCCGCGGACGCATCGCCGAGACCATCGGCACCACGCCGGAGACGCCCTCCACGATCCGGAACACCTGCGGGGTCCCGCCCCGCGGCGGCATGAAGTCGGTGACCCGCACCGTGCCGGTCTCGGTGTTCCACACCGACTCCAGCACCAGGGTGTCGCCCCGGTACCGGCGCTCGGCGACCAGGCCCGGGTCGACTCCACTGCCGGGGGCCGGGCAGATCCGCCAGAAGCCGTGCTCCTCGGTGCCGAGCAGCGCGGCGAAGACGGATCCCGAGTCGAAGCGGGGCAGGCACAGCCAGTCGATCGATCCGGTGTCGCACACGTGCGCGCTGGTCTGCATGTCACCGATCAGGGCGTACCGCTCGATGCGGGGGGAGTGTGTCATGAGCGTCGGTTCTCCGTGCGGTAGGGCGAGGTCGGATGGCCGCCCGAATGCGGCCGCGGGGATGGGAGGAGCAGGCCGGACATCACGTGCACAGGACGGTCCCGGCCACAACCAGCGCGATCAGAGCGGCGCCGGCCATGAGCGCACGGACCGCGGTCCGGCTGGACACGCGCCGTCCGCGGCCAGTCCTGCTGTACTCACCCGGGCGGCCGTCCGGTGCCAGGGCCGCGATGACGTCCCGGCTCGCCTCGGCCAGACGGACAAGGTGCCTGCGGCTGGGAACGTAGCCGTCGGGGAGGGGCAGGGAGGCGAGACGCTGGGCGTGGGCTACGACCGGCACGCCACCGGGCAGGAGAGCGCCGAGCCGGAGGATGTGACCGCGCAGCCGGACGACGAGTTCCTCCACGTCCTCGGCCGATTCGGGCAGCGGCGAGTCCTCGTCGAGGACCAGCGCGACCGTCTCGGCCGCCGCCGTTGCCTGATCCCGCTCCACACGCACCGGGCGCCGCAGCGAACGGCGACTGAGGGCACCGACGAACAGCATGGGAAGACTGTGTCGCGGCGTCGGTGAGGATGGCATGAAGGGGCTCCTGGAGGCAGCACTCAACCGAGTCGGGGGGCGAGCCACGAGGGCTCCTCGTGGCATTCCTGCTGGGACTAAGGGTGACGGCCGTCGTCGCGGCATCGCTACGCCAAACCGTGGCCATCTCATGGCCATGTTGAGGGCGCGTCAGGACAACCGCATGGCCTCCAACCACCCTCAACATCTGGTCAAATCGGGAGAATTAACCCACCCGGTGGGCCGTCATCGAGGCGCGCATACCGCTTGGCCATCTTGTGGCCACCTTTCCAGAATCGCTTGACATGACCCGGTTGGATGTACTCAACCTGCGCGTCTTTGAAGCCGATATGGGCGTTCTGTCGACCTGTTTGATGGGCGATTTCGGGGATTTATCTGAGTCGGGACGTGCGTGTCCGTGACGGCGATCGTGATCGAGGAGGGGAGTTCGGGATGGTTTCGGAGGGTGGCGTGTGACAGGTGACGAGTATGTCGTCGAAGGTGTCCAGCGTTCATGCCTCGGGTCCGGCTCGGCCGCCTTGAGGAGTTGAGTCTGCGACCGCTCGCCTCGGTGCCCCGCCCGTTCCGCGCTTGCTGTACTCGGGCAGGTCCGGGCGCCGCGACCGGGCAGGTGGGCAGGCCCGTCCACCGTTCTGCCAGCCGCCCTGAAAGGTGCTAGGGGATGGGGCGTTTGTACTCTCGCAGGCACCGTGAACTGAATTCGAACGCGCGAGATGGCCACAACGTGGCCAAGGTTTGGCGTATCGGTGCCACAGCCAGTCGGCAAAGGTTGATGGCGGGCCGAATCTCCGGCCCGCGCCACAAGGCGTCTCGACATGCAAGGAGACGAAGGTGCCGCCGACAGCAGCCGACCTGGTCCGCGAACTGCCCCTGGGGCAACTGGTCGACCACAACGCCTTCGCCCTCACTACCATGGAGGAACCGCTGACCTGGGCCCGCAAGACAGTCCGCCGGCTGCTCCGCGACCGAACCGGCCGGGACCGGATCGACGACGCGGTGCTCGTCGTCACCGAACTCCTCAGCAACGCCATCCGGCACGGGGGCGGCCCTGTGTCCCTCACCCTTGACCTCTATGAGAAAGGTGTCACTGTGGGCGTCGTTGACCGCGGAGAGGACACCACCGCCATCCCGGCGGATGTCGTCACTCTCCTGGCCTGTCCCTCCGACCGGGCGGCCGATGGGACCGATGGGGCCGATGGAGAAGACCTGCCCACGAGCGGCAGGGGCCTGTACCTGGTCAACGCCTTCGCCAACGGCTGGGGCGTAGAACCCGCTCCCGAGGGCAAGGTCGTCATCGCCGCCTTCCGCCTGGCAGGGAGTGCCGCGTGACCGCTTACGACCTCAGCGCCCGGCATTTGTGCCGCGGCATCTTCGCCCACCCGCTAGTGTCCCGAGTCTTAGGAAAGCCGTAGAAGTATGCTGGGCTCATGGCGCGCATGGGTCGGCCGACGGTCGAAGTGGTTCTGACGGATGACGA
>NZ_JBHJUW010000064.1:0-44574 GCF_042268205.1 Streptomyces sp. NPDC056160 | reverse complement strand
CCGACGAGATCCTCGAACGCCTCGCCGGCTACCTGAACCGCCTACCGAACCCCAAATCCTAGATATGCAGTCCTCCCAAGACTCGGGACACTAGGCGGTGTCTTCAATTGTCACGCCCACATCAGGAGCGAGGCAAGTGTGACGGCTGCTTGGTAGGACTCGGCGGTCTTGTCGTAACGGGTTGCGATGCCGCGCCACTGCTTCAAGCGGTTGAAGCACCGTTCCACCACGTTGCGCCGCTTGTAGAGCTGTCTGTCGAAGGCCGGCGGCCGCCCGCCGCGGCTGCCGCGGCGGAGCCGGTTGCGAATCTGGTCGGCCCGCTCGGGGATGGTGTGGGAGATGCCCCGGCGTCGCAGCCACGTCCGGATGGCCCGGGAGCTGTAGCCCTTGTCGCCCAGGACGTGGGCGGGCCGGACCCGCGGCCTTCCGGGTCCCGGGCGGGGCACCCGGATCGCCTCCATCACGGCGGTGAACTGCGTGCAGTCGTTGGTGTTTCCGCTCGTGACAGTGAAGGCGAGCGGGCGGCCGTAGGCATCGCAGGCCAGGTGGATTTTGCTGGTCAGCCCGCCTCGAGAGCGTCCGAGACCGGGACTGCGGAGCCCCCTTTTAGGGCCCCCGCCGCGTGCTGGTGGGCCCGGACGACGGTGGAATCGACCGACACCAGCCAGTCGATGTCACCGGCCGCGTCCGCCCGGGTCTGGGCGGCCCGCAGCATCCGTTCGAACGTGCCGTCCAGAGCCCACCGGCGGAAGCGGGTGTGCAGCGTGTGCCACGACCCGTACCGCTCGGGCACATCCCGCCACGCGGTCCCGGTCCGGAACTTCCACACGATCCCGTTGAGCACAGTGCGGTCATCAAGACGCTTCCGCCCGCGCAGTGACTCGGGCAGCAACGGCCGGACGAACTCCCACTCCATGTCGGTCAGTTCATGACGACGTATCACTCGACCATGATCCACCACTCAAGATCAATTGAAGACACTGCCTAGGCCGAGCGCGCCGAGGTGTCGCTGACCGGTGATCTGCTGTTCACCGAGTACTTGACCGTGCCCCTCGCGGCGCTGGACCCGGAGGAGTTCACCCGGCCGCCGGAGCCGGTCCCCGCGATGGCGACGGTGGACGCGAAGGCGTTCTTCGCCGAGCTGGCGCGGGTCCTTCCGGCCGCCGGCCGCGAGGACACCCTGCCGCTGCTGACCTCCGTTCATCTGCGCCTGGTCAGACCCTCACCCTGGCCGCGACCGACCGCTACCGCCTCGCCGAAGGCCGCATCGCGGCCGAGGCGGCCGTGCAGCCGCCGGCCGCTGCCGTGCACGTCCTGTTCTCCGCGGACGTCCTGTCCGCGGTCCTGAAGCAGTCCAAGTTCTTTGACGGCCCGATCGGCGTCGGTCTGCTGAGCGACCAGAACAGCGACATCCCCCGCGCGACGCTGTCGCTGGGGGACACCACCATCACCGTGCGCTCCCGGGAGGGGAAGTTCCCCACCTACGCCTCGTTCTTCCCGAGCGAGTTCGTCGCGAGCGTCCGTATGGACCGGGCCACGCTGGTCAGGGCGGCCAAGAAGGGGCGGGCCATGACTCAGGCCGTCGGCTACAAGCACAGTCCCGTCGCCCTGCACTGGGACGCCGCGGGGGCGCTCGCCCTCGCGCCCGTCATCGGCTCGCCTGCCGACCAGGACCGGGTGAAGGGCATGAACATCCCCTTCACCTTTGCCCACGGTGCGACCGAGGACGTCTCGGGGATGAGCGTCCGCTTCAACTCCGCGCATCTGCTCGACGCACTCGAAGCCTTCATCGGCCAGGAGACGGTCACGGTGCACGTGCAGGAGTTCGAGCAGGGGCAGTCCCGCAAGCCGGTGCTGCTGGGCGAGGACCCGAGCGGCGCGAACGGCTACCGCCACTTGCTGATGCCGATCCGCCTCGACCCGCCCAAGTAGCACCGTCACCGCACCCCTCACGGGGCGCCGCCCGTCCGCGGCGCCCCGCCCTCGCCCCGCCCTCCGAAGGAGTCCGCCGTGCGCCACCAGCCCACCGAGGCCGCCCTGGCCCACATCGCTCTCGACCCGCATGTATGGCACGTACCGGCCTGGCTCTACGTGCAGAACGTCGGCGACGGGACCGTGTCGTTCGTCGGCTCCAGCCGCGTCCGCGCCGACGAAGGCCACCCCCTGCGCTACGGCAGCAACCGCAGCCACCAGTTCCTGGTCGGTGAACTGCTGGTGCGCCCCCACTACGCGCTGGACACCAACGTCCTGCGCGGGCAGGGGCTGGGCGGCCTGGCCACCGCGCACCACGACCTGTCCCGGTTCCTCAGCGACGGCGAGATCCTCCTCGACCCGCACGGGCTGTGTCCCGTCCCCAAGCGCTGACCTGCGCACACAGCAGACCCCCGATGTCAGTCCCCTACGTAAGGATCACTGCATGACCACCGCAACCGCCCTGACCAGCCGCGCCGAATACGACACGGCCGTGGACACCGCCCTCGTCGCCTGCGCCGCCTACTACGGCGACGGGCGCACGGAACTCGACGACGCCACCTACGACGCCCTGGTGCGCCAGCTGGCCGACTACGAGCGCGAGCACCCCGGCCACATCCGGCCCGACTCACCGGTCGGCAAGGTCGCCGGCGGCGCGGCACCGGCCGGAGACGTGCCCCACACCGTCCCGATGCTCTCCCTCGACAACGTCTTCGACGCCGCGGGGCTGGTGAAGTGGGGTGCATCGCTGGCCCGCCGCCTGGACGCCCCGGTGCGTGGCGGCTACGCGGCCGAGCCGAAGCTCGACGGAATGGCGGTGGCCGCCCGCTACTGCATGGGCGTGCTGACGAAGCTCGTCGGGCGCGGCGACGGACACCACGGCGAGGACCTGTCCGCGGCCATCGGCAGCATCGTCGGCCTGCCTGAGCGCCTGGACAGCGCGGCGACCGTGGAGATCCGCGGCGAAGTCCTGCTGACCAGGGCTCAGTTCGAGGCCGCCAACGACCTGCGCGCCGAGCACGGCGACAAGCCCTTCGCCAACCCGCGCAACGGCACCGCCGGCACGCTGCGCGGCGCGAAGTCCCGCGACTACACGATCATGACGACGTTCTTCGCGTACGGGGCGGTCAGCCTCGACGGGACGGACTTCCTGCGCGGGGACACCCACGAGACCTTCATGACGCAGGTCGCCGAACTCGGCGTGCAGACCACCGCGGCCACGGAAGTCGGTCTGCGGGTGTTCTCCACGTTGGAGGAGGTCCAGACCCGCGTGGAGGAGATCATCGCGCTGCGCGGCGAACTCCCCTTCAACATCGACGGCGTCGTGATCAAGGCGAACAGCTTCGACGAGCAGAAGACGGCCGGGTTCGCCACCCGCCACCCGCACTGGGCCATCGCCTACAAGCTCCCCCCGGTCGAGCGGCAGACGAAGCTGCTCGGCGTCGAGTGGCGCGTGGGCCGCACCGGCATCATCGCGCCGCGCGCCGTCCTGGAGCCGGTCGAGGTCGACGGCAGCACCGTGCAGTACGCGACCCTGCACAACCCCGACTTCATCACCAAGAGCCGCATGATGATCGGAGACGTGGTGACGGTGTGGAAGGCCGGCGACATCATCCCGCGCATCGAAGCACCGGTCACGGACCTGCGCGGCGACGACGTCACCCCCGTCGCCTTCCCCGACGCCTGCCCGGAGTGCGGCGGCGAGATCGACAAGAGCGGCAAGCGCTGGGAGTGCGCCGACTCCTCCGGCGGCGGCTGCGGCCTGCTCGCCGCCCTGCGCTACGCCGTCGCCCGCGACATGCTCGACATCGACGGCCTGGGCGACGTCTACCTGGAGGCCCTCATCGAGGCCGGGGACGTCGAGGACGTCGCGGACCTGTTCACCCTCGACCGCGACCAGCTCACGGCGGCGGCCCGCAGCGAGAAGCGGGCCGACACCATCCTCGGCCAGATCGCCGCCGCCAAGGACAAGCCCCTCAACCGCATCTTCTGCGCCCTGGGCATCGTGCGCACCGGCCGGACCCTCTCCCGCGAGATCGCACGGCACTTCGGCACCATGGCCACCATCCGCGCGGCCGACGCCGACGCCCTGGCCAAGGTGAAGAAGGTGCCGCCCGCCAACGCGCCGAAGATCGCTGCCCACCTCGCCGCCATGGGGCGGGTCATCGACAAGCTGGTCGACGCCGGGGTCAACATGACCGAGCCGGTCACGGACACCGCCGACGGCCCGCTGGCCGGGCAGACCGTCGTCGTCACCGGCGGCATGCGCGGAGCGCTCGCCGCCCTGAACCGCAACCGTGTCAGGGAGCTGATCGAGAACGCGGGCGGCACTTCTTCCGGCTCCGTGTCGAAGAAGACGACGCTGCTCGTCGCGGGTGAGAACGCCGGATCGAAGCTGGCCAAGGCCCGCGAGCTGGGCGTACGGGTCGTCACCGAAGACGAGTTCACCACGATGATCGCCACCTCGCAGTCCTGATCCAGCCCAGTGATACCCCGGGCCGGCGCCTCGTGAAGGGAGCGCCGACCCGGGGTATCAGGGGGCCGTCCTTGTTCACAGGCCCGGACCGTCACGGTGCTGCGCCGGTCCTCCCTCGCGAGCTCACCAAGGGCCGCCGAGCGGCGTGTACCTGTGGAGGACATGGCTCAGGCTTACGAGCTGTCTCGGCGCGGGCAGGGCGTGAAGCCGGCCGCCCTCGAACCCGCGAACAACAGCGTGCTGCCCATCCGCTGAGTCACCACCACACAGCTACTCCTGCGAAAGTGAGAATTCTTCATGCCCGCATCCACGATCGTCGCCTCCGGCGGGGAGTTCCGCCTCTACGGGGACTCTGTGCAGACCTTCGCTGATCTGCCCGTGGCCACCTACGCGATCTCCTTCTCTCAGATGACCGGTTACAGCCTGCGCCAGACGGAGCCGCTGGCATCCGTCGAGGAGGCCGTCTACGGCAGCCACGCCTCTCGCGTGCAGCGGATCGTCACCGGCTACTGCGCCATGGACCGCTCGCTCGGCGTCATCCTCTCCGGCGACAAGGGCATGGGTAAGAGCCTCATGCTCCGCCTGCTTGCCGAGCGCATGCGCGAGGAACACCACCTGCCCACCGTGCTCGTGCAGCACGACACGCCGGGGCTCGCCGCCTTCCTCGACGAGCTGGGCGAAGTCGTCGTTGTCTTCGACGAGTTCGAAAAGATCTTCTCCAACGAGGACAACGAGTCGCAGAACCAGTTCCTGAGCCTGTTCGACGGGCTGAGCACGACGAAGCGCCTCTACGTCCTGTCGGTCAACGAGCTGCACCGCGTCAACGACTACATGCTCAACCGCCCCGGCCGCTTCCACTACCACATGCGCTTCGCCTACCCCGAGCCCGAGACGGTGGCCACTTACCTGCGCCACCAGGTGCCCGGAGTGGCCGAGAAGCAGGTGGCCGAGATCGTCGACTTCTCCCGGAAGTACGACATCAACTTCGACCACCTGCGGGCGATCGCCTTCGAGCTGCGCCTGGGAGAGTCGTTTGCCAAGGTGATCGGTGACCTGAACATCAAGCGCAGCGAGCACGCCGGCTCGCGGATCGAGGCCCACATCACCTGGAAGAACGGCGACACCGACGTCTTCGACGGTCGTGTCGATCTGTTCAACAGCGACAGCCTGCAGACCATCAACGACTGGGACACCGGCACCGGGCTGCAGTTCCGCATGCGCGACGCCGTCCCGTCCGAGGACGGCTACCAGCTCCCCGATGGTGCCTTCACACTCACCGACCTCCGTGACGAGGACGACAGGTCGCCCGACGACGAGAAGGACCTGCGTGCCGCCGCGGTGATCCTGCGCCGTCCCCCGAAGTACTCCATCGACTTCTGAGGACGCCCCCATCCGAACCGCCGAGGAGCCACTCCGGTCTCCTCGGCGGTTCGCTGTCCGGCTCACGCGTTCCCGTACAGAAAGCAGCCTTCGACCATGCCCGAGTACCGCATCGTCTCCGAGCCCCGCCCCGGCGCAGAGCATCGTGAGCCCCGAAGGGCCAACCATTGCCCCGGCAAGGACCGTCTCGTCACGGTCATCAACTCCGAGGAACTGTTCTGGGCGACCAGGCGTGAGCTGATCTCCTTCGGCAACGACCTGCACTGAGCGCCATGCAGCCAGATCCGACTGTCCTGCTCTCCTGCCTGGCCGTCGCTGCGCTCGGTGTCCTGTGCCTCGCCATCGGCGTTGGCCGTAAGCGGCGCTGGCGTGATCCCACCCGGCTCTTCATCTGGCCCCAGAAGCAGCAGCTCATCCGCCAGGCCAACGGCCGGTGCGAGCACAAGCGGCCCCTCTGGTTCCGGTGCCCGGCACCGGGAACCGAGGCCGATCACATACACCCCTGGAGCCGCGGCGGGCCGACTGAACTGTGGAACGGCCAGATGCTCTGCCGTCGGCACAACCGGCGGAAGTCCAACCGCGTGCCGAGCCCCCTCTACCGCTGGCGTCTCGCGCGCCGGCGCAAGAAGTACTGACCACCCCGACACACATCAGGAGCAAACTCATGGCCTCGGACGACCCGCACTCAGGGAAGCACCCGGTGAGCCGCGCGGAAACCTCACGTCGAGGCAGTCGGCCGGGCCGGGCGGGCATCAGAGACGTGGCCGCCGCCGCCGGGGTCTCCATCACGACCGTCTCCGATGCCCTCAACGGCAAGGGCCGGCTCCCGGATGCCACCCGGCGCCATGTCCGCGAGGTCGCCGACCGGCTGGGCTACCGGCCCTCGGCCGCCGCACGCACCCTCCGTACCGGCAAGTCGGGACTCATCGGCCTGACCGTGACGACATTCGGGGATGAACCTTTCACCTTCACGGAGTTCGCGTACTTCACCGAGATGGCCCGTGCGGCCACCTCCGCCGCGCTCACCTGCGGCTACGCCCTTGTGATCCTCCACGCGACCTCGCGGCACGACGTGTGGTCGAACGTCGCCCTGGACGGCACCGTGGTCACCGACCCCTCCGACCACGACTCGGTCGTCAGCGAACTGGTCCGCCAGGGCTTGCCGGTCGTCTCCGACGGCCGCCCGGCCGGCTCGCTCCCGGTCACCGCATGGGTCGACAACGACCACGAGGCCGCCGTGCTCGGCATCCTCGACCACCTGGCCGACGCCGGCGCCCGCCGCATCGGCCTGCTGACGGGGACGACGACGGACCCGTACACCCATCTGTCGACCACCGCCTATCTGCGCTGGTGCGAACGCGTCGGCCAGGAACCGGTGTACGAGGCCTACCTGGCGCACGATCCGTGCGCGGGCGCCGTCGCCGCCGACCGGCTGCTCGCCCGCCCCGACCGGCCCGACGCCGTCTACGGACTGTTCGACCCGAACGGCAGCGATCTGCTCGCCGCCGCCCGCCGCTACGGCCTGCGGGTACCGGACGACCTGCTGCTGGTCTGCTGCAGCGAGTCCACCGTGTACGCCAGCACCGAGCCGCCCGTCACCACGCTCTCCCGCAAGCCGCGCCGGATCGGCACGGCGGTGGTCCAGCTCCTCACCGACGCCATCGAAGGGGTGGACTCGGATCACCCGGTCGAGCAGGTGATACCGACCGAGCTGATCGTGCGTACCTCGTCCCAGCGACGTGCGCCGCGCACGACAGTAAGCCCGCCGCGGTCGCCGGAGGAGGGGTAGGGCACGGGTGTTCACCGACGGGCCCAAGGCCCGCGCGAGCGGTGGTGCGCGGGCGGTCGCCGGATGGTCCCTCAGCGACGGCCTCGACGGCTCAGCCAGCACGAAGGCTCTCTTCCAGGAGCGCATCAGCGACGCCGTGAGCCGAGCCGCCAGCGACGTGAGCGATCTCGCGCTTGAGAACGAGCAGGTATGTGACGCGGTCAACCTCATCGACAGCGCCGCGCTGCACTACCTCGAAAACCCCGGCGCGACCCCGCGCCAGGCGATCAAGGCCAGTTGCGACCAGGACGTCGACGACGTCCTCGGCTGGATGCAGGACTGATCCGACCCACTAATTCTCCCATACTGAAGGAGCAGATCATCATGGGCGCGAGCATGCTCACCGCCACCATCGCCTTCCCGGCCGAAAGCACCGAACCGCCGAACTTCGACCGAGGCCGTCAGCTGCTCGAAGAGATCACAGACGCCTCGCTCTTCACCTTCGACGAGCCTGAGGCTGAACTGGAGGAGCTGCTGCCGGATCTGGACGGCGAGTCCGACCTCGTCGACGAGAACGGCGAAGTGCTCATCGAGTACGCCCGGCGTGCCGGTCTCGTCATCATCAACAACCTCGAAGAGGCCCTCGACTCCCGGGAGACGACCTTCCTCACGGTCGCCGACTACAGGCTCTACATCTCCGGCGGGCCCTCCAACGGCGACACCCCCACGAACGCGACCCAAGCGATCTGGGACGCCTACAAGCTGCCCGAGAGCGTGCTCCTCGGCATGGGCTTCATCCCGGACTACGAGCAGCCGCTCTCCCGCGCGAACAGCCGCGGGGCCAGCACGCCACTCACTGACACCGACGTGGTCGACGCGATCGCGCTCGGCCTGGGCACCTCGCCGGAGTGGCCCGGCACGGACACCCTCAAGTGGATCGCCGAGGCCATCGGCAAGGTGCGTGACGAACCCGGCAACGCTGAGCCCGTCAAGTACCTCAAGCGCTGGTCAGAGCGGCACGGCTTCGACCTGCTGTCGAGCAAGTTCCTCTCGGCGTACATCGACGAAGAGATCGGCAAGGCCGGCGAAGAGGAGATCGAGGGCTGACAGTGACAGGCACGACCCACGACCTGCAGCACCTGGTCAACCAGCTCAAGCACCACCTCGAAGAGGCCGGATACGAGACCCCCAGGCCGCCGTTGGAGGAGTTCGGCTACCTGAAGCGGACCAGGGAGCCCACCGACAAGGGCACCTCCTGGCACGAGCAAGTGGTGTGCGATGACCCGGAGCTTCAGGGCGAGCCACCAGGGCCGGAGAATCCGCCGGAATCGAGGCCATCAGGGACGGGAAATCCGGGGCCGGTGTGCCAGTGACAACCACCCCGACGCATGTCCGCGCTCATGACCACTCGCCACGTGACCCCGGACGACCTGTATGCCGCAGCTGTGGAACTGGAGCAGACCGGCTCCGTCGAATGGGACGACCAAGGCGGCGAAACAGTCGTACTGATCCCGCTCGCCACCAACTACGACTGACTTCACAACGCACCCGCGACCGACACGGGATGCGGCACCCCAGGTTGACGACGCCAACGTGCGCGGCTGGTTCTTGCGGGAGGGCTGCTCCCAACGGCTGTCCGAGACGGATTACGACTGATCGCCCGCTGGCGACCACCACGCCCGCGTGCCGCCCGCCCCTCCTGGAAGGACGACCCTGTGATGACGCTCCCCACCCCCGGCCACTTGCGCACGCTCATACATGACGCGCTCACCACAGCGCTGACCCGCGACGCCGCCACGCTGCCGGCCTCCATGCTCTACACGCCCGGCTGCCGCCCCGCGCTGTTCATCGACAGCAGCGTGGTCCGCGGCGGCCCCGGAGTCGGCAAGACGTTGTTGGCCCGGGCCCTGACCGACCCTGACCTCCGTGCGGCAGCCGCCCATGACTTGAAGATGCCGCGCCTGGGGGATACCCGGGTGATCTCCGCCTCTGGAGCCGCAGGAGACAACGACGGCTATCCGGCCGCGCCGGAGCTGGAGGCACTGCTCGGCGAAGGAATCCGCCCCGTGACGGTGTGGACCGCTGTCGCCCTGACCGCCCTGGGCGTCTGTGACCTCACACACCTGCCCAGCTGGCGCGACCGCGGGCAGTGGTTGCTGCGTAACCCCGCCGCCCTGCGCCAGGCCGTGGCCGACCTGAACTCGCAGGGCCGCACTCATCTGGTTGTCTTCGACAGCCTGGACCGGCTCCACCCCGATCAGCGCATTACGGATCGCCTCGCCTCCGGAGTCCTCCAGCTCGCTGCCGACCTGGCCCGCCTCGGGCCGCGCGTGAGAGCGAAGGTCTTTATACGCCCCGACACCCTCGACGCGGCCCTGTGGGCGCTCACGTCCGAGGCCCGACGTGCTCTGCGTACGGCCGACTTGAACTGGAGCACGCCGGACGACTGGGGCCGGGTGACCGGAACACACCTCTACGGGCTGTTCTTCCAGCTCCTGGCGAACCACCCCAGTGAAGGTGCCGCCGCCTTCCGTTCTCTGACCCCGGGCTGGAGGCTCACCCCCGACGGCCGCTTCAGCGCCCCCAAGCAACTGACCTCCGATCCCGCCGCGCAGGAACGCCTCTTCACCGTGATCGCGGACCCGTACATGGGCGCGACCGCCCGCAAGGGCTCCACGTACCGATTCATGCTTACGCATCTCCAGGACGGCGTCGGCGGACTCAGCCCGCGCCCGTTCCTCATCACACTGAGGCAGGCCGTGCGCCACGCCCTGGACGAGCACCCCGACCACCCGCGCGCCCTTCACCACCGGGACATCCGCCGGGGCGTGCCGGAGGGAGCGCGTGCGCGCGCCGCAGAGGTCGAGCAGGCCATGCCGTGGGTGCGGGCGGCACTCGCTCCGCTGGCCGGGCAGCAGCTGCCGATCGAATCCGACCAGGTCATCGCCCAGTGGGACCACGCGTGCCTGCCAGACCGTCTTCGCCGTCTCGGCTCCCGTGCGGCGGACCCGTACCCCGGCGGCATGCGGCACCTGGCCCGCTACCACGACCTCCTCGAAGAACTCACTGCCGCTGGCGTCGTGCACCCCAGGACCGATGGGTCCTGGGACATGCCCGAGCCGTTCCGCATCGCGTACGGCCTGGGACGCCGAGGAAGCGTGAAACCGGCCTCGGCCCCCGTCTAGCCCGGCTGAGGCGCGCCCGGACTCCGGCCACGCACCGGCACGCGCACCAGCTATCGTGCCGCTGCCCCGCCGGCGGATACCGACTAGCAGGGGTGCGCCTCCCGTCGACTGCGACGGGTGATCGCACAGCGTGAGCGCAGGCGCTGGTTGGCTCGGTTCCTGAAGCCGAAGGCGTTGCATGCTTCGAACCGCGCATCACCCGCGCCCTCAAGGCCCTCGCCGAGCCGGGCAAGCCCGTGACGCTCGGCACCTTGCGGTGCGAGCTGGAAGGGCCGCCGACGTTCGAGCGGCAGTCGCGCACGGTCGACGACCCCGGCGCCTCGGTCAACGACCGCGGAGTGGACGAGGTGCTGTGGTGAGCGACGTCCCCGACTACGTCCGCAGCCCCGGCCTCCAGCGGCCCCGCCGCCCGCAGAGCACCACTTCGGCTGGCCGGGCACCGTGCCCGTGGGCCGAGTGCAAGTGCACGCACGAGCCTCCGTGCGTGGCGGGCTGGATCGACACCGACGAGCAGGAGCCCGAGCGGGGCGCCGACGGCCGACCCCGTACCCCGGACGGCCAGCCCGTCACCCACCAGACGACGCGCCCGTGTCCCAACTGCCGCCCCGAGGCGGCCCAAGCCCTGGCCGACCCGATGCTCCGCGCGGCCAGCAATTCTCGAAATTCCGTAAGCGCAAGGAGCGCTGATATGTCCTTAGCCCAACCCACCGAGACGCGCCCCCCCGACCTGGCGCGAGGAACTGACCCATGACCTGGCCGACGCCACAGAGAAGACGCGGGCGGCCTGGCTGTCGCAGCGCACCGTCGTCGCCACCTACCTGCGAGCCGTCATGCCCCACTTGGAGGCGGCGTTCCACCGGGGCAGGCGCGGCCATCTGCGCGACCTGGGGATGCTCCCGCCCTCGCTGACGCACCCGCTCACCGGCCGCGAGAAGCAGGTCATCGTCCGCGTGGCGCGCGGCATGTCCAACGCGAAGACCGGCGTGGACCTGTTCCTCTCCGAGGACAAGACCCACCTGCGGCGCATCTACAAGAAGACCGGCACGCACGACCGGGCCCACGCTGTCGCCCTCCTGCTGATCCGGGGCGACATCACGGCGGCCGACGTCCTGGAGCCCCTGGATGACGACCGTTGACGCCCCTCTCCCGCACCTGGCGCCCGCAGACAGCACCGAGCGCCCGGTCCACCTCGTCGAAATCCGGCGGCCCGACGACGAGTACCCAGCCGCTGCGCCGGCGGGCATGGTGCGGTGCTGCCAGTTTCACAGCGCCACCGTGAACGCCTGGCCCCCGGACGGCTTGTATCCCATCGAGGCGACCACGCTCACCGACACCGCGGAGTTCCAGGACTTCTCATGGAGCCACGGGTACGAGCGCGAGATGCCGCTCGACACCCCCGCGAAGGAAGTGGCCGACGCCGTCCCCGCCACGCTCCCGGCCCAGGAGAAGCAGAGCGTGCTGGTCAGCTGAGCCCCGTACGGCAAGCCGGGGTCTCCGTTCCACGGAGGCCCCGGCTTCGTCATGCCGTCG
This sequence comes from Streptomyces sp. NPDC056160, assembly GCF_042268205.1. NCBI lineage: Bacteria > Bacillati > Actinomycetota > Actinomycetes > Kitasatosporales > Streptomycetaceae > Streptomyces > Streptomyces sp. NPDC056160. Next base: position 32,264 of record NZ_JBHJUW010000064.1, on the reverse strand, counting down.
TGCTCGCCGTCTTCCCACAACATCCCACCGCACGTCAGAGAAAGCGCAGCACACTCATCATGACCAAGCCGACCAACCCCTACGCCCACGCCTACGCGGACTTCCTGCGCGAAACCGCCGAGCACCAGCTCGTGGTGCTCCACAACGAGGGTCTCTACCGCCATCTGAGGATCCAGAAACCCGGCACGCGCACGTGGTCCTGGGACATCACCACCTGGCCGGGGCACCTGGCCACCTCCGGCGACATCGCCGACGGCTACATGTTCACCCGCGAACTGGACATGATCGACTTCCTTAGCGTCTCCAGGAGGTACCGCGACTACTACTCCGACGGCGCGCCGAGCATCGACGTGCGCTACTGGGCCGAGAAGCTCTGCGGCGGCCGTTCGCACGAGGTGAAGAGGTATGACGCTGACGTATTCCTGCAACTGGTGCGTGAGCACCTGGCGGAGCACGAGGAGATCGGCGACGAGGCACAGGCATTCCACGAGCGGCAGCTCACGCTGCTGAAGCAGCTCCATGAGCTGCGCGGGCTCGACGAGGCAGCACAGCTGGAGCTCCTGAAGACACACTGGGTGGCCGAGGCCAGAGTGACGCACTTCGACTCGAGTTCCCACACGACGCTCGCGCGTCAGCGCCGCGACGCCGCCGCGGCTGCTGTGGACCGACTCTGGAGCGCCGACGACCTTTCGGACGAGCAGTTCGATCGGCTTGCCAAGGAGCACGACTGGAACGGACTTGCCGGTATTGCCATCGAGCGGGAGTCCCCGGCCGAACGCGCTGCCGCGATCCTCGACGAGGCCCGGACGTACGTCGGCTCCGAACACGAGGCGCGCCAGTGGCTACACGAGAACTCCGAGACCTTCGGCGAGGACACCTGGAAGTGGGACCTGCGCAACTACGACATCCACTTCCTGTTCACCTGCTACGGCATCGACCTGGCCGTGCGGCTCTACCGCGAGCACCAGGCCCAGCAGGCTGCCCTACCGGAGTCCACGCGCCTCAGCAGCCGCGTCTTCGGCTTCCTGGTGCGCGGCTTCCGCGCGCTCGGCCGTCCGCGACGGCGGAGCAGCCACCCGACGACCGAGGCGGTGCAGTCATGAGCCGCCGTCCTGTCCAGGACCCAGTGATTGACGCAGCGCAGGGCGATGAGATCCACCCCGCCTTCGGCGTCGCGGTCGTGACGCGGAGGAGTGGCGGAGGTCGTTCGCTGTTCCAGTCCGACCTGCTCCACAACGAGACCATCTCGCTCTCAGTCTACGAGGCCACGCGCAAGCGCGACCTCAGCCACGACTGGGTACACCCGGGCCGAGAGCTCGTGGAGATCGAGATGAGCCTCGCCCAGTGGGGCTCGCTCGTGTCCTCCATGGGTCTCGGCAGCGGCGTGCCGGTGACCATCCGGCGTACCGAGAACGACCCCTTCGTGCCCGAGGTCCCACATCAGCCCCGCACAGCCGAGAACCTGCGGGAGGTCCGCGAGGTCACCGACCGGATGTACGCCTGTGTCAGTGCCGCCACAGCGGCACTGCACGAGGCGATCCACGAGAAGAAGGGCGTGAGGGCCACCAAGGAAGCACTCAGCGCACTGGAGAACGCCGTCGCCGGTGCGGGCATCAACGCCCAGTTCACCGTCGACTCGCTCGTGGAGGCCGGCGAGCAGGTCGTCGCCCAGGCCCGCGCCGACATCGAGGCCCATGTCCTGGAGGTTGTCCGGCTGACGGGTGCAGAGCCCTCCATCGAAACCTCGTCATTCGATGCCCCGGCGCTGCCTGGGCCCACTACCAGCCGAGGGGAGCCCACCGATGTCTGAACTCACTGTGCCTGACGAACTGTTCGACGCCGATTTCGCCTCCCACGAGCACAGCCCGGCCCACCGCTTCGACTGGATCATCCAGGACGGCCAGATCATCCACGCTCCCGTCGTCGGCTGGACCTGGGCATGCCGCAAGTGCGGCGAGGCCGGAACCCTGCCGGAGGACCCTGTCCGTCTCGCCTCCCTGCACGGAACACAGCACGCCGCAGGCCCGTTCAGCACCCTCGTGCCACTCCTGGTCTCCGTCGTGCGCAAGTTCCCTCCGACCACGCCGTCAAGCACGAGCTACCGCGCCGAACTGCTCGCCGAAGCACCGGCCGCCATGACCGTCCGGGAGTGGCTCGCCGCCCGGGGCCCTGCCCTTCTGGGAACAGAGATCCACCTGGCCCTATGGCACATGGCGCGCCGCCGTACGGCGGATGATCTCATTCAGCGGTGGCGGCAGACGCGGGATGCCGCCGAGACCGCGTGGGAAGAAGTCCTGGCCGACAAGATCCGCCGTCATCCGGCCTACCTGCACCCGGTGTACCCCATGGTGGCGGTTCTGGCACGGTTTTGGGCCGTGGACGGCAAGCGCGGGCCGTTCTGGGACGGCACGGGCGTCCGTCTCGTGGCCGAGGACGGCAGCGAGCTGTGCACCTTCGATCTCGGCGACAGCCCCGAGACGACTGCGGCCCTTGACGCCCTGACCGAACTCTGCCCGCCGCGCTGGGAGGAAGACGAGCGGGACACGCTGCTGTGAGACCGCACCCGCCGCCGGGTGGGGCGCGGCACCAATGCCGCGCCCGCTCCTCTTCCCTGGCGGAGGACGACTTCGCCACTCTCGCCGGCTGGGCAGCAAGCATTAGCACCTACCACACACCCGGAGCACACCGATGACCGAACGGACCAAGGTGTTCACCGCCGACATCGCCGAGCGCGCCGTGCGCGTCACCTGGCCTGACAACGACCGCGGCGGGGCCACGCCGCCACCGGACGGCTGGCAGGACCGAGCGTGGGCGCAGGAGCCGACATTGCATGAGATCGACGAAGGGTCGGTGTCCGGCTGCTCGATCCTGCGCTGGCGGGAGGACCCGCGCCCGGATCCCGAGTTGATCGGCGCGTCGCTGGCACTCGTCACCGGCAGGCCGCAAGCTGTCCCGCCTGCCGCCGCGCCGCCTGCGGACCGGCCTCTGCCCCCGCTGCTGATCGGTGCGCAGGTCGAGGCGTACGCCCTCGTGGTCCGGCGCCAGACCTGCGATGACCTTGCGGGGGAGCTCCGTAAAGACGGCCAGGTTCTGGCCGCCGATCTCGTGGACGAGAACCGCGACTTCACCGAGATATCCCGCTCCCTGGCCGCCATCCCCGCCGCACCGAAGACGGAACACGGTGCCTACTGCCGCCCCTTCGACTGCCGGTGCGGCTGCGACCGGGCCCAGAACTGCCTCGACTGCCACCGCTGCGTGTGCTGGCGCGAGCAGTGCTGCGCCCAGGTCGCCACCGACTACGCCCGCGCACGGGCCCGCAAGACCGCCCTGCGGGCACTCCTGGACGCCGTGGGCCCGGTGATGCTGACCGAGCTGCGGGAGACCGTCGCCGAGGCCGAGGAAGCCGCCCTGCGCGACACGATCGCCCGCCGGGTCCGCTTGCTCACGCCGGCCGACGGCCCCCGCTACACGCATGCCGTCTTCGCGGCCTATGACTCCAAGCTGGGCATGGGCCATGCCGACTACCGCCTCCACGACGTGGAGCTGCACGAAGACGAAGACGAAGACGACGACGAGGACAAGCACGAGGACGAGGGCGGACCTGCGACCGTCGACCTGGACGACGATGTCCTGTCCGCCGCGCTCGGCACTCTCGCCGGGCTGCTGCGCCCCGACGAAGGCGCGGACCTCGCCGTCGACCTCACCGACTGACCCCGAACACCGAAACGGCAGGGCGCGCGTGGCCTAGGAGAGCGCCCGAGGGGGCCTCGCCGCAGCGCTTATGGCCCGCGCGCCACACGAACCATGCGCGCCCTGCACCCCTTTGCTTTCAGTACCCACTAGGAGAACCGCGCCATGTCCGCGATCACCACCGCCCCAGCCCAGGTCGGCAATGGCAAGGCCGTGCACTACGTCCGCAAGGACGCGTTCCACTCCCACACCATCGGCTGCGGTCGACCAGTGTCCCGGGAGCTGACCGCCCAGGAGGCCGCCGACCGCAAGGCGTGCGGCCTCTGCAAGCGCGCCGTGGAAGTCCTGGCTACCGAGCCGCCGGCCGAGACCGAGGCCCCCACCGCTGACGCCACCGAGCAGGCCTCGGCCGCCCCGGCCGAGGCCGTCCAGGCCGCCAAGGTCGCCGACATCGAGCAGCGCGTGCGCCCCCTGGACGCCGACACCGTCACCGCACCGACCATGTTCGACCCGGAGCTGACCTACTACGCAGACGGCACCCGCGTGGTCATGCGCGCCAAGGACACCGAGCGCACCGGCACCACGTTCGGCATGGCCGGGAGCGGACTGCCGAACGTGTACGCCTACCAGGCCGTGCGCTGGGACGACGGTGACGCCGACCTCGTCGCCCCCCACGTCCTCCACCGCGCCGACCAGGACCAGGAGGCGCGCCGCCAGGAGCTGGTGACGGAGGTCGCCGCGCGCACCCTGGTGCTCTCCAGCCACACCACCGCCCACACGTTCCAGCCAGTCGACCAGCCGGACGGCGAGCGCATCGCCTGGACGTTCCGCACCGGCTACGGCTCCCACGCCCGCTACCGCTGGGTGTCCACCCGGAACGTCGTCAGCCTGGGCGACGGCAGCGAGTACCGGTGGCAGGCCGAGCAGGCCGCCCGCCTCGCCCGCCGCACCGGCCTGGACGAAGCACCCATGGCCGAGCACATCGCCCTGGTGACCGCCGAGCCCACCGAGACCCTGGAGCGCATGGCCGCCGCCCTGGACCAGGACACCGTCAAGCTCAAGGAGGACGGCCCGGGCCGCTGGGCGGTCGTCCGCGGCGGCACCTTCCTGGGCACCGTCCACGACGAGGGCGCCCGCATGCGCCGCGGCCGTTACGCCGCCTGGGCCCCCTACGCCGAGCGCCGCGACGGCAAGGTCGGGTTCCACCACGACCTGGACGCCGCCATGGACGCCGTGGCCCAGGCGTGGCCCGTGGAGGTTGCCGAGATCGCCGGCGAACTGGGCGTGCCCGCCGCACAGGTGCTGGCCGTCGCCGAGCAGGTCGACCAGGAATGGAAGCCTGAGGGCTGCCGCGCGGTCCTGCGCGCCGAGGCGTACACCGGCACGAACAGCCGGGTGACCCAGGCCGCCGCCGCCGAGCTGCGCCGCCGCCTGGCCGTGCCGTTCCACGGACCCGCTGACTACGACGGCCCGCGCGGCCTGTGTGGCTACGACGACCACACCGCGCCCCTGCTGCCCTCCGGCCGCCTCGCCGAGCACGACCGCCAGCAGGGCGTCACGTTGGGGTGCCCGGGGAGCTGCCGCCCCGGCCGCGGCAGCCGCGAGGAGTTGACCATGCGCGACACCACGGCCGTCTTCAACAACCCGCTGCGCCCCCGGGGCCTGGCCTGCCACGCCAAGGACGGCGACCTGGTGGTGGTCGACGGCCAGGCGATGAAGGTCAAGAACCTCCAGGTGGACGAGACCACGAACGCCCACGTGTGGCTGGTCCTGGACGGCGTCAGCACCGGACCGCTCCGCTTCACCCTGGAGGACCGGCTGGAGTACCGCCGCCGCGTGCGCCGCGTCGACGTGCCGTGCCGGTGGTGCTGCGTGTACGTGGTCATGGAGGTGGACGAGGCGGTCGACGGCGTGCCCAACACCCGCCTATGCGGCCTGTGCGACCGCCCGCAGCCGGATGAGATAACCGAGGACCAGGCCCGGGCGCGCGTGACCGGCACGCACCCGCACGCGGAGGCGTTCCAGGCCGAGCGCACCGAGCACGGCCGGCTGACCGGCTACACGTTCCGGGCCGGGCGCCTGCACTCCGCCCGGTACGGCTGGATCACCGCGGCCGGGACGTTCGGCCAGGCCCTGGAGGACTATCGGTCGCAGGCCGCCGCCATGCTGCCCATGGCCGTCCGCGACGAGCAGGCCGCCCGCCCCTGACTCCTACCCCCGGCCGGGACTGCCGACCTGGATGACGAGGTTCTGTCCGCGGCGCTCGTCGCGACCGTCCATCCATCAGGGCCCGTGCTTCGGCTCCGCACCGTGCGGGGCTGGAGCACGGGTCTCCTCTTTCTCTTGCCCGTCTCGCCTCTCAGAGACGGAGCGATCCACAATTTGACGCCCTTATCGACTCGACGAGAATCGTCGTATGCGAGTCGATGACAAGCTATTCCCGACTGATTAGGCTGAAGCTATGACTCACAACAGCAACGCTCACGACAACGGCGCTCCCGACGCCGCGCTCCCGAAGTTCTCCGTCAATGTCGTCCCGACCGACCAGCTCAGGCGCGAGGACCTCGTCACGATGCTGAACCTCTATCGCCGCGGCGAGATCACGCCGCTGATTTTCGGCGACGACAACAAGCCCGAGGCCGCGATCATCCCCTTCGCCGCGTTCGTGCGCCTCATGAAGTACGACCACGCGGCCCACGTCCACGCTGAGGCTGCGTTCCAGGCCGAACTCTCCCGCCGCATCCAGGAGTCGGACGCCTCCGGCGAGGCGAGCATGACCATCGAAGAGCTCGCCGAGAGCCTCGGCCCGCTCGGTCAGCAGTGGGCGGATGAGCATCGTGCTGCCCAGCAGGAGAAGCGTGATGAGTGAGCGTCAGCCTCCCATCCGCCTCCTGCCGACCATCGGTCTCAAGCAGGACCTCCAGACGCTCCACGACGCCGCGGTGATGCACCCTCATGGACCGGAGGACCGGCTCCTGCGCGTGGCTCTCAACCAGCTGGGCCGGATCAAGCAGGGCGCGCCGAGCACACACCCGCTGGAGTGCATGCCCAGTTATCCCGACCTCTCTGATTGCGAGACCACGTATGTCGGCGCGGATCCGAATACGAAGCCCTCGCACCGGATCGTCTGGCGGGAGCGCGCGCCCCAGCGCCCGGGCGAGCCCGTCACCCGCGAGGTCATCGCCCTGGGTGAACGCGCGAACGGGCAGCCTACTACATGGCCGGCCAGCGCCTGGGCCGCCCCGTGGGCTTCACTCTCGCCGAGCTGGCCGCGCAGCGCGAGCCGATCGCGAGTCCCTCGCGACCTCGACGGCGCTCGATCGGCAGCTTCGACACGCCATCCATGAACGAGCCAGACCTCCAGTTCGAGTGACCTAGCATCCCCTATTCAGCTGACCATTGAAGACTTCTCGTAGAATGGAGGTAATGGTGATTTGATAAGAGTGAGATGGTGGCGATGTGTGACTACGAGCCAGCGGCCCAGGTGGTTGCTCCTGATGCCGAGCTCCAGTCCAGCGCAGCCATGGGACGCCGTCGGCGGATCGGTCCTCGTTCCGCCCTCTTCGTACGGCGCGGCATCGGACTGGCAATCGCCCTCGGCATGGCCTACGGCATCTTCCACATCATCTTCCGCATTGAGGTGTTCGTCCCCGTACTGGCCTACGTCGGACCCGTCAAGGACTTCATCGGCTGGGTGGTCGAGGACCCGGGGCGGGCCTGGATCGCGCTGGCGGCCCTCGTCATCCCGCACATCGGGCTGTACTACCTGCTCTTCGAGGACCGGGAGTAGGACGGGGCGTCATGTTCGGGACCATGTTCAAGGGCGCTCGTGCCATCACCGCTCTCGGTCTGATCGGCGGCGTCAGTCTGGCGGTCATCGTCGGATGGGTCACCGGCTTCTTCGCCTCGATCACGAGCACCGTCGCCGGCCTGTGGAACAACTTCATGGGCTGGATCAACTCGCCGCTGGGGTGGGAGCACCTCCTCGCCGGGGCTGGCGTGCTCATCGTCCCGGTCATCGTGCTTGTACTGATCTTTGCCATCGCCGACGGCTGAGCCTCGCAACTGGGCTCGTCCCGCCATAAAGAAAACCCCCGTGATGCCTGTGCATCGCGGGGGTTCTCTTTTTCTGCTGGCTCCTCGTTGCCTACGATGCGGCCCGTAGCTCACGATCCTCAACGACGTTCTCGAACTCGTCGGCATCCTCGATCATCCCGTAGGTCTCCGGTGAGATCTCGTCCTCGCCGCCGAGCCGGCGGTTGAAGCTGCTCGATGCGGAGAACTTCAGCACCACGTAGTCGTCGACGTCGCTCTTGCCGAAGCGCACCTTGTGGCCCTTGTGGTCCTGTCGGTAGAAACGGCCGAAGCTCGTGAGCACGACCGTCTCTCCGCAGCTGACCGCGCCCCTGAGTTCGCCGAGCAACGACTCGTACACCTTGTTCACCACCCGGATCGGCAACCCGCTGCGAGTCGCGACCCGAGAGATGAACGCGCGCTTACTGACACGCGGATTCGTCGTCGTCTCCATACCCACACCCTGTCCTGTCGTCCGTCATGCCGCGGTTTCGCTGAGAGACCAGTCTATCGAAGATAGTCATGAGTCGAGAAGGAGGGGCGGGCTTATCGAGTGCATTAGATACGCTTATCGCGACTCATTTGACTAAAGCTCCAGGTCCGGCTCGATCTCCTCCCGGTCGTCCTTGGGCTCGTAGTCGACCGACTCGATGATGTTCCGCGTGTTCGGATCGCGGCGCTGGTTCACGACCTTGTTGTGGGACTGCTCGAACCGCTGCTGCGCCGCCACGCGGTGGGCCGCGTCGAGCTTCGCGCCGATGTTGCGTTCCCCGAACTCCATCATCGAGCCCAGCGCCGACTTCGCGCCCTGCTTGGTCGCGTTGACGTGCGGCTTGTTCTGGGCCCGCTGCTGCTCCCATCGGCTCCTGTCCTCCGGCGTGACGTAGCCGAACATCCGCGCGAAACGCGAGCCGAACCTGACCTGCTGTCCCTCGTTCTGTTCCTGGCTCATGGCCCTTCCTCCTGCTCCTTGTTCGTGTTCTCGGATCGCCCTCAGGCGGGCTGGTAGTCCTCGGAATCGGCCTCAGCGTTCGGGCGGTCGTTCTGCGGGCCGGCCTCCTGCTCGGACGACGGACCCGTAGGGCGCGACCGCGGCCTGAGCCGCTGCTCCTCGAAGAAGGCACCCGGGTCGTCGACCGCCGTCTGCAGCGTCTGCTGCCAGTTCTCCCCGAGGCTCAGCTTCAGCTCAGCCTCAAGATCCGGGTACTTCTCGTTCACCGCCTCCATCGCGTCGACGTAAGCGTTGGAGTAAACTCGCTGCTGCTCCTCGGGCGGCAGGCCGTCGATGTCAATGCTCGCGATCATGACCTCGGACTGGTCCAGGCGGTGCTGGAGCATGTCGGGCAGCCCGCTGGTGTCCAGGCCCTGCTTCTGTGCCGCGAAGCCGACCAGGTAGCCGAGCATGTTGCCCCCGTAGCCCTCTTGGTCGCCGCGGCCCAGCGCGTCGAGCATCGAGGTCTTCATCGTCTCGGCGAGCTGGACCTGGTGGGCGTCCGCGTCCATGGGCCGGCGCAGCGTGAACATCCCGTCCTCGGGCAGACGCTGGCCCAGATGGTCGTCGAACTCCCCGCTCCAGACCGTGCGGACCCGGTCCGAGCCTGTGATCCGCTCCTCGTGCGCGGGGGCCTTGACGATCCGGCCGTGGGCCACGCCGTTGAACATCGTGCGCAGCTCGGGCTCGTACTCCATCCGCTCGCCGATGATCATTCGCGCGCGCTGGACGACCTCCTGGCGCTCCAGGCCGTCTTCACTCATCTGCTCGTGCAGCCGCTTGCGCATCGCCCGGTAGCTGTCGCGGATCAGGCCAGCGTCCGCGCCCGGCTCACGCATCTTCCAGAAGGCGTTCTCCATGAGTGCGACCTCGGTCATGGCTGCCGAGTCCGGGGTGAACATCTCCCGGTGGCCGCGCTCGCGGTGCTGCATGGCGTCGAAGCGCTTGCGCCACTTCTTCGTCAGGTGGTCACGCGGATCGGTGCTGCCGATGAGGCGCTCGCGCCGGGCGTCGCTCGGCACGTCCTTGAAGATCCTCTGCCGGTGCGCGATGCCGTTCTCGGCAGATGCGACCATGCCGCGGGTCCTGGTGTCGATGCGCTCCTGGATCTTGTCCTTGAGGGGCTGGAGGTAGCTGTCCATCTCCTTCTTGAAGTCCGGGGCGAACATCCGCATCGCCATCACCATGCCGACGGCCTGGATGATCGAGTTGGCATTCACTCCGCGCGAGAGCGGCTTGAGGCACGACTGCATCATCATCTGCATGTAGACGTGGTGCATGACGCCGAGCTCCTGCGTCCGTTCCTCGTCGTTGAAGCCGGGCACCAGCAGCTTCGAGTCCCGCAGCGAGGCCATGTACTTTTCGCCGGCCAGCCGTGTCTCCGCCCGGAGCTTGAGCAGCTGCTCGCGCTGGTCCAGGCCCTCGGTCTCGTCCTCGGTCCGGTCGACGTCGATCCCATGCACGCGCTCGCGGTCGGCCATCCGATCCTGGGTCTTCGCGCCGAAGAACCCACGGGCACGGTCCTGGAGCCGCTCGCGCCAGGCGCGCGAACCGTCTGCGTCCTCCGGTCCGGGCTCGTCGATCACCTCGGCGTCGATCGGCTCGTCCGAACGCGAGTCCCAGTAGGCGTATGCGCTGCTCTGCGGCTCGTCGGCCTGCTGCCGATCGTCGTCCACCGGAAGCTCCTTGGCCGCACGCGGGCGGTCCGTAGGGCCCGTCCCCAGTTCCTTGCGCTGTGCCACCTCAGTACCCCACCCCGTAGTCGTCGTCGCCCTGCGGCTGATCGATCTCGATGCTCGGCGTGTAGACCGGGCGCGACGCGCCCACGCCCACGGCATGCGAAGAGCGGCGGTGCGAGCCGCGGGTGCGGGAGGCCCCCGCGTCCTGAGAGATCACGTCGCGCTTGACCACCGAGTCATCGACGGCAATCGCAGCGCTGTCCAGGCCCTGCGCCTCGGCGGAGCCCAGCTGATCGAGCTGCCGGGACATCTCCGCCCGGGCCTTCCGGGTCCCCGAGGACGCGAACTGCTCGTTCTTCTCGCCGTCGTAGACGCTCTCGCGGTTCTTGGCCGCCTGCACGAGCGCCTCGAAGCCACCGCCGTAGGCCATCCGGTCCATCACGGTGCCCCGCAGCGACGGGTCCTCTTCGAGGTTGCGGATGAGCCCGGTCTCCGGGTCCTCCAGCGCACTGACCACGCGGGCCACGTAGTCCGGGTTGACCATGACGCCGAAGCCCTCCTTGGACTCGTAGAACTCGATGAACTGCTTCTCCCACTCCTCGGCCGTGGCCTGGACCGGCTCACCGTCGAGGAACGCCGTGCGCCACTGACCGGGGCCGACGTGTTCGATGCTGCGGCCCCTCCAGAGCTCGCGACCGGGGCCCTGGAGCATCGCGTACTTGTGCCGGGCCTCGGCGGCGTCGTGCTTGGCCTGCAGGATCGACTGGGTCACCGGGTAGGTGACCTCCAGGACGGCCTTGAGGTCTTCGCCGCGCAGCGCGCGCACGGCGCGCTGGCTGAACGAGCCGCCCAGGCCGGTGCCGTGAGCCTTGATCGCCGTGGCGAACATCGAGGCTTCCTGGTCGGCCTGCGTGATGCCGGGCGTGCCCTGCGCATCACCCAGGTTCCGGGCGTAGTCGGCGAGCTTCTTCTCGCTGCCCTTGGCACCGGTCTCGACACAGACCTCGCGCACGCTCTGCAGGTGCGCCGCGCGATCCGCGAACGTCAGTGCCGCACCGAACTCTCCACGCTGCGCCTGGCGGTACAGCGCGCTCAGCTCCTCCGTCACGACCTGCTGGCCGAGCTTGATGTCCTCAGGCGACTCTGCGCCCGTGAGCGCTTGCAGCCTGAGCCGGTTCGCTTCGCTCCGCGAGCTCTCCAGCTCCTCGGCCAGTCCGGCGTCCTTGGAGAGCGCGACCTGGGTGTCCAGCGAGACCTGCATGGCCAGCGGGTGCGAGCCGTCGTCCTTGACCACGCCGGTGTCCAGCAGGTTGGCCGGCACCAAGAGCTTCGCCAGGGCTTCCGCCTTGGCGGCCTCGCTGTGCAGCTTTACCACGGCGACCGCGTCGCCGTCGAAGTCGCCGTCGAAGCAGGCGTCCATCACGGGGTTGATCGCGGCACCGGTGAGTCGGTCGTCGATCGCGACCCGCATGTAGCGCACGCCGGCATCACGGAGCACCGGGTCACGCCACACCAGCGCGTGGTCGCCCTCGGCCAGCCCCAGCTGCTCGGCCTTGACCGAGCTCAGCGCAACCTGGTCGACGTCCAGCCGCGGGTCCGCAGTCCACACCATCGTCGCCGAGTCGGTCAGCCGCGAGGCCATCAGCCCGGTCTTGAAGATGTTGTTCTTGCCCGTGAGCACCCGGTTCTGCACGTCGGTCGTGATCGCCTCGAAGGCGCGCTGAGCGCGCGAGACCGACTCGCTCATGCCGCGACGCACCTCGGAGCGCTTCTCCGCGGACAGGCCCTGGCCATCCAGCTGCTCGGCCATGTAGCGGTAGCGGCAGGCATCGACGAAGACGTCCTGGTAGCTGCGGGTGTAGTCGTGCGTGACCGAGGACCCGTCCTCGAACTCCTGGCCACTGCGCAGATGCGAGGACATCACCGGCAGCTTCCACGAGCTCGCGCTCACCGTCTCGGTCTGCTCACCGGTCGGATACGTGAGTGGGAACGGGATCTCCATGTCGCCGCCGCGGCCGCCGATGAGATCGCCGAAGGACTTGCGCATCGCCGTGGTGTTCAGTCCCGGGAGCTGGCCCTCCTTGCGCGGCTGAGTGCGCAGCAGCTCGGGCATCGGGATGAACCGGCGCTCGGGGCGCTCGTCGAGGACCTCGGCCTGGCCGACCACCCGCAGCGTGCCGTCAGCCTCCATGTCCATGCCGGTCACCAGCAGGTACTCGCGCAGGTTCGACTCGGACCCGCTGTTGTGGCCGTAGAACTCGCGCATGATCGCCGGGCAGTCCTGAGACTGCAGCGCCCAGGCCAGCTGCGAGGAGGCCTTGCGGCCCTTGCCAGCACGCACCTGCTCGTCGTCGTAGATCTTCGTCTTCTCGTCGACGGCCATGTGGGTGACCACGAAGCGCATCTCGCCCAGGGCACCCGGCCGCAGTTCTCCGTTGGGGGAGCGCAGGGCGGAGACGTTCCCGCTCATCAGCTCGCGCGCCGAGCCCGCGTTGCGCCGGGAGATCAGGCTGAACGGGCTCATCACCACGTCCAGGCCCGGGTTGGCCCGGAACCAGTTGACCTCTTCGACGACATCCTGCTCCTGCGCGTCCTGCAGCGGCATGTCCCGGTCGACGATCAGCGAGATCACGCCCTTGTTGCCGTGCAGATCCGAGATCTTGTCGCCCACGACGAGATCGCGCTCCTGGCCGCCGGCCCCGCGGATGCGGTGGCGCTCGGCGAACTCCTTCGACACCACGATCGGGTCATCAGCCGTCCAGCCGCCGAAGGTCATCAGCGCCGTCTTCGCCGGCACGGTGACCTCAGAAGACTGCATGATCGTCGAGGCCGTCATCTGCTGGCGGTCGAACGGGTCGTACCGCAGCGTCTCGAGCTCGGGGAGAGCCATGAGCGGCGCACGCTGTCCGGCCACGCTCTCGTCGCCCGGCACGATCCGGCCGTCGGCGCCGACCTGGGCCTGAGTGGTCAGGTACCGCACGATGCCCTGGTTGGTCGCGCCTCCGGTCATCACCGGGTCGAAGTAGCCGCTGGGGGCAGCGACGTTGTTCCGGTCTTTGCCGGTGAGCACCGTCATGTTCCGTCCGCCGGTGAGCCGCCAGGCGTCGAAGCGGTTGTCGTCAGCCGGGTCAGTTCGGTCGCGCTGGGCCCGGTACTCGGCGTAGATCGTCGAGCCGGCCTTGATTTCGTTGGAGTAGCGCACACGGCGCGCCTCGGTCTGCAGGATCGCGGCCGTCCACTCGTCCAGGTGCCCCTTGATTTCGCCGGTGGACTCGTCGAGCTGGTACGTGGTGGCGCGCTCGATGAAGTCGATCGGGTGCTTCGTGCCGTACAGCTGCGAGTAGACCGCGTTGAGCGAGGAGGGCTCGCCGGTCTCGCTGCGCCCGGCGATGAGGTCGCCGGCGATCTGGTACTGGATGCGCTCGTGCATGAGCTGCTCGTAGCCGCGCAGGCGCGTGCGTTCCTCGACCGAGGTCGGAGCCTCGCCCGGAGTCTGGGCCGTGATCGTGGCCTCGTAGCCCGGCACGACCAGGGCGTTATCCCCGCTGGCGAAGGCGGTGGTGATCTCGCCGTACTCGCCGACATCGAAGACCTGGCCGATCTCACCCGAGATCGGACTCCCCTTGCCGTCACGGCGCAGCTTTTCGCCGCTCCAGCGGATGACGCCCTGCTCGTCGACCAGGATCTCGGAGACCGTCGCCGCGTTGCGCTCGATGCTCTCGCGCACGGTGGCCCCGATGCGCCGCATGAACGCAGATTCGTGATCGGCGATCGGCACGGAGCGCTCGGCGTCGAAGCGGACGAGCCGGTCCTTGAACCGGGTCGTCTGGAAGGTCGAGCCCATCATCTCGTCGGGGGAGATCCCGCAACGACGAAGCGCCGAGGCAAGGTTGTCGAGGTTCGACCACTGCCCGGTGGGGCTGGTCATGTACCGCGCCACCCGGTCCGGGTTGAAGCGCTGATCGACCCACTCGCCGTCGACGTCGTGGGGCTCCGCCTCCCAGGTCCCGATGAGTTCGAAGGGGACGTCTTCGGCGTGCTGCCGGACCTTCTCGACGGCGGTGCCGCCGTAGACGAGGTTGCCCATCTCGGGCACCTCCTCGGCCTGCAACTCGCCGATCTCCTCCAGCCGTTCCTGGTACATCTCTTCGGTCGCCCCCGGGCGCAGCAGATCGCTGTGCGCGCCGGTGAGCACGTCCCAGTAGGAGCGCTGGATCGCAGCGACCTCAGAGTCAGCCGAGTACTCCGGCGGCTCGATCGCATCCAGCTGTCCGCCGGTTCGCTCCAGCTCGGCCTCAGCACGAGCGATCAGGTCTTCGACGCCAAGAGCTGCCTGCAGATTCTTCCGCGCGCTCTCGACGGCGGCCTTCGCGTAGGCCTCAGCGGGCTCGGCGTCGATGAAGAAGGTTGGCAGGGAGCGGTTCTTCGCGTCCCGGCGCAGCATCACCTTCGACCCGGGCCGGGGACCGGACTCGCCGGGCGCCACGTAGTCGCCGACCACGAACATCGACTCCCGGTCGACGTGGTAGCTGTCGGGCACATCCACCAGCGTGCGGCCACGGCCGCGCTCTTGGTGCGTCGTGCCGGTCTCGCCGGCGGCGTGCCCCGGCAGATCCGTGCGCTCGACGCGGTGGCCCTGGGCGAAGCGCAGCAGCTGAACGGCCTCCGCCGGCGAGGGGGAGTAGACCGCCATGCCGCCGGGGACCCGGTAGTTCGTCGAGTAGCGCAGCACGGTGCCGTTGTCATAGATCCGGGCTCCGGCGTACTCCTCCTGGCGCGTGTCGGTGAGACGGATCTCCATGCCGGTTCCGGCGATCTTCGCCTTGATCTGCCCCGGCTCGCGGTCGCGCATCACCTCGTAGGACACGCCCTGGGCCTTCAGCTCTTCGAGCAGTGCTGCCGAGCGTGCCACGGCGCGCCGGGACATGAAGCGGTTGCGGTCGACACGGTTCGTCTGGGGATCCCGGCCGCCGTCGACGACCCACTCGCGGACCTGGTCGTACTCCTGCTGGCTCATCTTGTCCATCAGCGCGGTGAGCCCAGCGGCGTCATCGTTCGTCATCGCTCGGCCGGCTTCGAAGGGCTTGCCTTCGTCGTCGATGCGCCAGAGCACCATGTTCCCGCGCCGGGGATCGGACAGGGTCTCCACCTCGCCGCCGGCCACGCGCCCGATCGTCTCGTCCGGCAGGTACACCAGCGCGGTCCCGGCGCGCTTCACGGTCGCGCGTTCGGACCAGTCGGGGTCGTAGGGGCTGATCGGCAGCCGGGCCGTCTTCGGGTCGGCCTGGGCACCGACGCCGGTGGCACGGGTGAACTCCCGCTGCGACTGCTGGTAGCTCTCGTTCTGCGGGGAATGGTCACCGAACTGCGGCTCGTAGTCGGACACCTTCTCCGCGAATGCCTGGTCGATGGCGGTGAGACAGTCCGTGACGCCCAGCCGCGGGTCGGCCAGTGCGGTGGCCCGCTGTCCGAGGATCTCGTCGACCCGGGCGCGGATCGCCTTGGCCTGGGAGATCGGAATGACCTGTCCGGTCTGATCCCGGGCCTGCTCGACTGCCTTGTAGTAGACGTACTCGTAGAAGTACCTGCGCAGTCCGTGCGCCTTCTTCATGGCTAATCAGCCTCCTGTGGAAGCTCGGGGTTACATAAGTATGCATAGAGACTACCTTGCCTATAGAAAGGATGTGAGAGGTCATTCGGAAAGGTCAGTGCCGAGGTAGTCTCCCTTAGCCGAGAGACGACCTCGGCACTGGTCGTGATCCTTGGCTGGCTCCCAAGTGGCCGTCGGCTACTTCGAGTTCATCTCGATGGCCATGGCCCGGTCGAACCGGCCGTCGGCCAGCACCTCCCAGCTCGGCAGTGAGGCCAGGTACTGGTAGAAGGCCGAGTGGACCTTCACCGTCGCCAGGGACTTCAGGTCCTCCTCGGTGACGTCCTCTTCCGCGAACACCCGCGAGTCCTCGTCGTTCACGTGGCCGTTGATCCGGCGGGCCGCATTGGCGTACGCGTCCGAGCGGATCTGGCTGATGTACGTCTGAGACCCGTCGGCGCTGCGCAGTTCGCCGTCGCCGCCGACCGAGAAGTGCTCGCGATCCTGTTCCAACTCGGTCTGCGCCGACTTGTAGGCCTCGCCGATCTCGATGTCCAGGCTCTTGACCTTCGCCGAGCCGTCGGGGTTGACCAGCATCTCCTTGCTGATCGTCCCCTCGGCGTAGAGGAGACGCTGCCGCTCGGCGCTGACCGCCTGACTCTCGGCGACCGCAACCCCGACCTCGACGTTCTCGATGAACTGGTCCTCGTCGAACATGCTCATCCCCTCGTACGCGTCGGGGTCGACGACCACGGGCGCGTTGGGGTCCTGGCCCTTGTCGACCGTGGTCATCGTCGTGATGACCTCCATGACCTCGTCGGCGTAGACATCGGGATCCAGGCGCTCGATGTCGACCTCCTGGTAGGCGTAGATCTCCTTGTACTGCGCCTTCGCGTCTGCGGCCTTGACTGCCTGTCGCATGCGCTTCTCCAGCATCTTCACGAAGTCCGGCTGGTTCATCCGGACGTCGAAGTCCAGGGCACTGGACAGCGTCGGGATCGTCTGCAGCGAGTACGTGTGCCCCGGGTGCTTGATCGTGTTCCCCAGCAGCCGGAACGACATCGGCAGGATCGTCTGGTTGCGGTTCCAGATCGGCGCGTCGCCGGCCCGGAAGACGATCGAGTTGCGCAGCGAGAGGAAGGCCATGTCGTTGTAGCTGATCAGGGGCTCCTCCTTGGTGCTCATCGTGTAGGAGACCCGGCCCTCGGTCTTGCCGCCGATGACCTTGTCGAGATCCTGGCTGATCTGCTTGCTGTCCCGGTACGACTGGTGCGTCTTGCCGCTCATCTTCTCCAGTGTCTCGATCATGGAATCGTCCGTGGACTTCAAGAAGACGATGTTCGAGGTGTTGCCCTGCACGATCTTGTCGACGCTCTCGCCGTAGACGTCGCGCAGCTGCTGCAGGGTCTGCAGGATGAGCGTGAACTGCTGTTCCTGGCCCAGGCCGATGGAGAGCATCGTCTCGAAGCCGTCGATGCCTTTGCCCTCGGACTGCAGGTTGCCGAGCTCGTCGAGCATGAACCGTGTGCGGTAGAGCGGCTTCTGGTTCGACTTCGTCATGTACGCCTGGTCGGCGCTCACGTCGAACAGCTGCTTGATCAGGATCAGGATCAGCTTCGCGTACTTCATCAGGTGGGGCGGAGTCACCAGGAACAGCGCCTTGGGGGACTCCGAGTAGCGCGACAGTGTCTGCGTGATCGCCCGTGCCTGGTACGAGACTTTCTCCGGGTTGCCGCCGCCGGAGAAGTCGAGTCGCGTGTCCGGGTAGAGGGTGTCCCCGGGCTGGAAGGAAAGGATCTTCCCGTCCCGGGTGGCGCCCTCACGCACCGGCTTCAGCTCACGGATCACGCCGTTCTTCACGATCTTCTTGCCCGTCACCGGCTCGACCACGTAGTGCCGGCCGTTGAGCGAGACCTGGTAGTTCTTCGTGAAGCTGAAGTAGAAGGTCCGCACCAGCATCTTCGTCTGCGGGTTGACCAGCTCCAGCTTGAGCCAGGCTTCGTCGTCAGGGAACTTGCCCTTGAAGTTGTACCGGGCCCAACCTTCGCGGCCGACGATCTCCTCGTGCTCGAAGTCCTCACCCAGGTTCTCGGTGAACATCGGGTCCGCGTAGGCCGACCACACGGCCTGCTGACCGACGAGGTGGTCGCGCTTGACGTAGTTCGGCGCGAAGCGCACGCCGAGGCGACGCGGGAAGCTCAGGCCGGCCAGATCGGTGTTCTGCGAGGGCTTGCCCGAGGTCAGCGTCGAGATCGTGGGGTCGGTGAAGAACGACATGGCGGTGATCGCGATGCCGTACACCGAGGCCAGCATCTTCTCCGCGCCAGCCATCGAGCGCAGCGCGTTGTGGGCGTTGCCCACCAGCGTGCGCATGTTGTTGCGGGGTAGCTCCTCGCTCGCGTTGAAGTACAGGCTGAGCATGTCCTGATCGGCCTTGCCTTCCCACATGAAGGCCTGGGCCGCCGCCTTCTCCTGCTCCTCGGCCAGGGCGTCCTCGTTGTTCTCGAACTCGCCGGCCTTGACCCGCTTCTCCAGCTCGGCCTCAGGGTTCTTGATCTTCTTCGAGCTCATCTGCACGAAGAGCTGGTAGCAGTTGTAGAGCGTGACCTTGCCCCAGAGGTCATCGAGCTTCGGCTCCAGCAGCGCCGGGTCCATATTCAGTACGGCTGCGGCGCTGCGCAGCTCCCGCTCCTCCTCCAGGTAGAAGTCGATGAGTCCGTAGGCCGCGCGCTTGAAGGCGTTGTTGGCGGCATTGGGCCAGACCGGGTCCTCGCCACCGTCGAGCGGAAAGAAGATTCCGGCGATGTTCTCCACATACAGTGCGCACTTGGTGAAGTTGCCCTCACGCGCCGCGTCGGCCGCCAGCCCCAGGGGGTTGTAGATGTCGGTCTTCATGGAGTTGATCAGGTTGAACTGCACCGGCTCGAACCCGCGTGTGACCAGGGGCACGTAGTTCTTCACCAGCAACTCGCCCTTGGGGTCGTTGATGACCATGTTCGAGGGCTTCTTCTCCCGCGACCACATGTCGATGACCGGCTCGATGTAGGTCTGGCCCTTACCGGCTCGGGTGATGGCCAGCACCATGGTGTTCACCGGCGCGGTATCGACCACGTACGCCCCGGCCGGGCGCTGGACCTCGTACGCCGGGAACGTCCAGTCCTCCTTGATCAGGTCAGCGACGGTCTTGTACGTGTCCGACCCGAAGCCGAGCTTGTCCCGGTTCTTGCCGTCAGGGTTGTACGGGATCCGCGTCGTGTCGTACTTCTGCCGCAGGGTCTTGTCATCAGGGAGACCGGATGCCTCGAACAACTCGTCGCCGAAGTCTTCCTCGATGATCGGCAGGGTCTGCGTCAGCGGATTGCCCTCGTCGTCGTCCATGACCTCGCCGGCGTAATAGACGAGGTTCCCCTCCTTGTCGATGACGTCCTTCTTGGCGCGCTGGGCGACCTCGACGGTGCCCAGGCCCTTCTTCTTGAGCATCATGTGGCTGAGCATCGAGCTGACCTGCACGCTTGAGTGAGCACCGGCATCGGGGAACCAGTCGTAGTTCTGCTGGATCTCTTCCGGCAGGGAGATGTGCTGGTCGTTCTGGTGCTGGTTGATGTCGCTCGTGGTGTTCATCAGGTTCGCCGCGGCGACCTTCCGCGAGAACCACGTGCTGATGATGAGGGCGATCATCAGACCCGAACCGAGCGTGATGAAAAGCTTGAACCCCGAGACGTCGGCCAGATGCTCGCCGACCGTCGTCGCGCTCTTCTCGGGCTCAGCCGGCCTCTCGGCGCTGGGCTTGCCGTCCTTCGCCGCGGTGTACCAGCTGGGGACCGGAACAGCCTCAGCGCTGGGGTAACACTTCGCCTTCACGTCCGGGTTGCCGTCCTTGGTCAGGGGCCGGTAACACTTCACGACCGAGCCGCCCGCACCCGTCGTGGTGTCCTGGACGTAGTACGCGCTCGGCTTGCCGGCGACGTTGCCGGGCACGCCCGAACCCACGGACGTGCCCACCGACAGCACCGCCGTGGCGATGAGCGAGTAGAAGACCCAGGTGACGATCGTCACCAGCACACCGGTAATCACCGCGACGACGATGCCCGGTCTGGTCGACCTCAGGGTCATGAACTTGCTGCGGTCCAGCTGCTGGTTGTCGTAGACGTCTCGGTTCGTCAGCGTCTCGCCGGGCGTCCGTGCCGAGATCTTGTCCCAGCTGCTCGCCTTGGGCCGTGCCGCCCTCCGCCTGTTCGTGGCCATCGTGACCCCTTACTCTCGAGCCTCGCTCGTTCTGCTGTCCTGCTGTCCAGTGCGCCTGCCTGCGCAGACGACGACGGCGCATGGGGAACGCGCCCCATGCGCCGTCAGATCACCCCGTCGGTCATGACCGGTCCGCTCAACGGGTCAAGACCACCCCGACGATGAAGCCGGCCACGCCCATCAGGAGCGAGAGCGTGACGATCATGACGACGAGGATCTTGTTCGAGCGGCTCTGCATCTCGGAGGCCCGAGCCAGCTCGTTGGCGTAGGACTCCTTGTCGGCCTGCATCTCCGCCAGGCGCACCTCATACCGCCTGGCCACTGAATCCTCGACCGTCGACAGCTGCTGGAGCAGGTCAGTGACCCGCGCCGCCTGGGAGTTGGTCTTCTCCTTCTCCAGGTCGAGGTTGTGCTGCCACTCGGCGTCCCGAGCCGTCATCTGCGTGATGGCGTCCTTGCGGTTGCGTTCGAGCTCGTCCTCCATCCGGCGGATCCGGTCGGCGTGCTCAGAGCGCACCGACTCCAGGAGGTCCTGCTGCTCCCGGCGTAGGACGCCGATCTCGTCCGTGGTCCGCAGGTGCTCGGCCAGCGCCTCGGACTGGGCGATGTCGGCCTTGCGGTTGTCGTCGACGATCCGCTGGATCTCGGACTTCCACTGGTTCAGGCGCTCTTCCTCGGCCGCCAGGTACTCCGACTGCCGCTCGGCCAGCACCTCGAAGATCCGCGTCTGCCCGGTCTGCATCTTCAGCGTCGCGTCCGAACGCCGGACCCGCAGGATCTCCTGCTGGTTGTGCGCGTGGGTATCCTCGATGTCCCGCTCGATCTCGGCGACGGAGTCGATCTGCTCGCGCTCCATCTTCGAGCGGTTGCGCTCCTTGTACTGCAGTTCCGCCGAGAGCGCCGCCTGCTGGGCCACCTTGGAGGCCTGCGACTCGTAGTCCTTGGCGATCTCCGCCCGGCGGGCCCGGATCTTCTCGTCCTTCTCCGTCTGCCGCTGCTGGTGCTCGGCCTCGGCGGCGTCCTTCAGCAGCTTGTACCGGGAGCCCGCGCGGTCGGTGGCCACATCGCGGATGACCTGCTCGGTGTGCGCCGACATGAGGTTGACGTAGAGCGCACGCAGCTCATCCTTATGCGCGGAACGGAGCTGCATCAGGTCTGCGTTGGCCTGCCGGTTGAGCTGGGCGACCTGGTCCCCGAGCCACTCCGTCGCGCCCTCGGGCACAGCGATCTGCACGACCGGCGCGCCGATGGCGAAGGTCGCGTTGAACTCATCCAGCCGGACGTCCAGGTCCAGCTCCTCGGAGAGGAACCGGCGGGCGATGACGTCGCGCACCTGGGCCTGATCGGCCAGCAGCACAGTGTCGTCGGCCTTCTGGTAGTCGCCCTCGATACCGTAGCCGGCGTCGGTCTCGTCGAAGCCCTCGTAGCCGGCCACCTCGTCGCCGTCGTAGTCCGGCTCCGACTCGACCGGGACGGTGCCCGCGTCGTCGATACCTGCGGCGGCCTCATCGAACATGGGTGCGTCCGCCCCTTCATCCGCGTCGACGACGTCGCTGAAGAGCGGCTCGTCGTACAGGCCCTCGTCAGCCCGCTCGACACCGGGGATCTCGTCGAAGATCGCATCCCCCTCGTCCTCCCCGAGGACCGCGGGGGCAGTGGCTCCGGCCTCGGCGACCAGGCCGCTGTGTTCTTCCCACGCTTTCTTGCCCACGGCTTCTTCGAGGCTCGTGGTACCTGCAGCGACAAAGCGCGCCTGCGCGAAGGTCGCATCGTTCACCAGATCGACGAGCAGGTCGCCGCTGGGCTTCTGCCACACCACGGCCCAGGCATAGGTGGCACCGGTGAGCAGCGAGTACTCTTCCATGCGCGCGAGAGTCTCGTCGGTGGGGATGATGCCGAAGACCTCCTTGTCGAGCATCTCCGCCGTGGCCACCGTGCGGATCTGGTCGGAGCTGATGAGCTCGATGATCGAGCCCTTCGCCTCGTCCCGGCCGTGCCGCTTGCTCAAGCCGCCGATCTCGTCGGCTGCAAGCACGAGCATCACCCAGGCCGTACCGCTGGGAAAGACGAACCGCGTGTTCGACCGCAGCAGCTCGACCGCCGCCGGGATCGCCGTCTCTCTCACCACGGAGGCCAGAAGCTCGTCGGGCTTCTTCTTCCGTTCTTTCTTCTGGCTGACTGGCGCCGCTCCCAGAATGCCCATTGCCACTCGATCCCTTCGCTAATAAAACACAGTTGGCCTGGTTTATGAGTATCTTATTGCCACCTTATCGGAGTGGGCAATCATGGGGCATTGAATGGCTATTTATGCACGAGTCGACTCGTTCCCGCTGTCTTCGACCGGTTCATCGCACCGCGCTGACCTCGACGTAGGCGTCGGAACTCAACAGGTTCTTGTCGTCGCTGACCAGGTCGCCGACGACGTCGATGCGGATCCGTCGTTCCGAGGGGTGCTCGTTGAGGAAGGTCGCCACCGCGGTGGTGACCTCGTCGGTCAGCTTCGCCACAGCCGCACGCGCACCGCCGGCATCAGAGTCGGTGTCGCCCTTGTCCTCGATGAGGTACTGCAGGACCCTCGCATCGACGTCGACCCGCACGTTGTGCTTGACGAACACCTCCTGCACCATCTGGCGCAGCTTCTTCCGCACGATCTTTTGCTGCGTCGGCAGCGACAGCGGCTGGAAAGGCACGATCGCGTCGATACGGCCCAGCAGCTCGGGTGGAAACCGGTTGTCGCCCGTCGTCGAGGAGATCGAGCGGCGGATGAGCTTCTCGTACTCCAGCAGGTGCTTGCCCGAACCGGTGTCGTCCGCCGCGTACTGCGCGATGTCCTTGTAAATCTCCGAGCCCGCGTTCGTCGTCAGCACGATGCAGGTGTTGAGGAAGCTCACCTCGCGGTTGTTGTCGTCGTTGAGCCGGCCGTCGTCGAGCACCTGCAGCAGTACGCGCGTGACCATCGCCGAGGCCTTCTCGACCTCGTCGAAAAGCAGCACGGCGTGGGAGAGGTCCCACACGCGCTTGGTGAGCTCGGAACGGAACGCCGCGAACGACGAGTCCTCGGCGTACTCCGTCATGTCGAACCGGATCAGGTGCCGCTGGTCGTCACCGAACAGCAGTCGTGCCAGCTGCTTCGTGAGCTCCGTGTTGTGCGTGACCACGAACTGACCAGCCTGGTAGAGGTGCTCCTCGTCGTTGACGTAGATGCACGACGAGCTCTGCTGCTCTGGCAGCTTCTCGATCGACTTGACGCCCACCATGTCGAACTTCTTCACGCGCTCGCGCCCCGACGTCTCTCGCGCCGCCCGCGCAGCGATCTCACGCTTGCGCGGGAGCTCGAAGAACTGCACCTTGTCCGCGTTGCCCACCTTGACGTGGACGTTGTACTCGACCAGCTCGCGACGATCCTCCTTGGTCCGCCGCCATGTCTTCAGAGAGTTCGAGACGCCGAGCGAGAAGAGCACGTCCTGCAGATCCTCGGCCAGGTCCTTCGAAACGGTCGAGTACGACACGTTGAAGCGCCCAGACGTACCGTCGATAGTCCCATCGGTATCGAACAGGCCCCGCACCAACGCCCAGCGCTGCTTGACCGAGGCGTGCTTGTACGCCTCCGGGATACGACGGTCAGCGGAGTAGGTGCCCACGAGTTCCGGGACGGAAGCCAGAACGTCCTTCGTCTGGTGCAGAGCCTCGCCCCGGCCATTGGGATGCGCCCATCCGGCCGGGAAGTTCCAGCTGTAGCCGTTGCCTGCCTGCTTCGGCTCCGACCCCAGCCACTCGCCGACCGTCCACACGGTCTGATCCGCGTCGTCCGCGGCCGAGGACAGCGTCAGCTGCGACTCCGTAAGGCACCCATTGCCGATGAGCACACCGAGGACGTAAGGGTCGACCCCCAAGTCTTGCTCGGGCCATTCGACCGCCTCGTTGGCGGGAATGAAGAACTTGAGGTGCTCGCGCGGGTCCCCGGCGTACGTGCGCACCACACCACGCTCGAGCATCTCCAAGGTCGTCAACGTCACCGGCTCCACGTCCTTGCCAGCGTGCTTGTTGGAGCGCTGCTTAGTCGTGTAGACCGTCCACAGGTGCGGACCGCCGACGTCGAGCGTGCGGCCATCCCATAGCGTGACCTGGTAGACGTCCTGCGTGCCCTGCGGGAAGTGACCGAGCACCTCGATCGGTCGACCGTGACGACCGAACACGAAGTCCCCTGGAATCAGATCCCCATGACGCTTCCACGCGACCCTGCCGTCCCACGAATAGACTGGAACACGCGTCGAATCGACGCAGAGCTTGCCGACGCCCGTGGAGCCCGTGAACAGCAGGCTCGCCATCGGCTTTCCCTTGTCGTTGAGGTCCGCCACCGACAACTGCAGCCGTCTCGCCACCGCACGTGTCGCCCAGTCCTGGCTGAACACCTTGGCGTCCAGCTGCTGCTTGATCTTCGCGCCGTCGACCCGGAATGCGACGTTCACGTTCAGCGACTCCATGAGCACGTCCGAGAGCAGGTCCCGGTCCATCGGCCGATGAGTGAACCGGTGCCAGCCGACCATGGCGTCGAGCACGAGGATGGACTTGCGTGGCTGGGCGCTGGCCGGCATGTAGCGCTGGGTGTACTCATAGATCTGCCGGAAGATGTGGTCGTCGTAGAACTCGTCGGCCACGCCGTACCGTTCGGCCATGCCCTGCAGGATCTTGATGGTCGTCGCCTGGTCGGGCGGGTTGAGATTGATGCGCTGCAGGCGCTCGACAAGCGGCTGGTTCGGCGAGATGTGCTTGTGGAACTCCTCGTAGGTCGTCGCCGCGATGATCCTGATGCCTCGGGTTCCCGAAGCCGCGAGGACCGGCTTGATCGCCTCGACGGCGGCGTCGGAGAGCTGGATGATCTGGTGGAACTCATCGATGAAGAGCACCAGTTCATGCTTCTCGTCCTTGACGAAGTCCTCGGCCTCGTCGAAGAAGCCCTTGAGCTTCGCCGCCATGTTCTCGGCGTTGCCCGCCTCGGAGATCATGCGCGCCGGGTCTACCTCCAGGTAGAGGCGGTCCTTGTCCGCCAGCATCGTGGCCTGAACCAGGGCCGTCTTGCCGCTGCCGGCTTCGGCCAGCAGGAGCGCATTGCACAGCTCGGGGCGGCTCATGGAAGCCAGCAACTGCATCGTCTCGTGCTCACGGCCGACGATGTCGCGCTCTGCCTTCTTCAGTGGCTCCGAGAGCTTGGACAGGAGTGGGTAGCGCTCATCGAGCTGTGCCTCGTGGAACATGCCGCGCAAGACCTCTCGACTGGACTGAGGATTCAACTGGAAAATCAGTTAAATCCTATCATGAGTCGCATTCGATAGGACATTGAATGGATAATGCGAAAGGCTCCGGAGTCCACTCCGGGGCCTTTCGTTCCGTGCACTGGTCGCGGTCGCTCACCCGCTGTATTCGGACTGGTTGCCCTCCGGCGTCGGGGGGCTGCTCGAACCGGCGGTTGAAGCGCTCGCTGGCGGTGCCTCGTTGCTCCCCTCCGTGCCGGCCTTACCCACCAACGCGCCCATGCGTCCGACCAGGTCCGCGCCGAACGAGGGTGAAGCCTTCGGCGTGTCCACGGAGGTGATCATCCCGGGAGCGAGAGCCGCCGGCTGCCGAGTCTGCGGCTGGCGCTCACGCACCACCGGGTTGAACCGCGATCCCGGCTCGCCTGATGCCGGCGCCGACGGATAGCTGTGACGCGGCCCGCCGTGCGTGCGGGTCCCGGCCTGCGAGTTTGCCGCCGGAGCCCGCAGCTTGCTGAAGGCAGGTGCAACTCTGCCGGACTGCTTGAAACCGCAGGTCAGAACGTATGCCGGGCACCAAAAAGTCCCCTGGAGTTCCAGGGGACTCCGGGCGTGTCGCGGGTCAGGGCTTCGGCCACTCCTCGCGGTAGCCGGTGAAGCCCTTGAGCGGTTCGGCGACCTCAAGCATCAGCTCACCGAGC
Source organism: Streptomyces sp. NPDC056160 (assembly GCF_042268205.1). NCBI lineage: Bacteria > Bacillati > Actinomycetota > Actinomycetes > Kitasatosporales > Streptomycetaceae > Streptomyces > Streptomyces sp. NPDC056160. The sequence goes on along the minus strand of NZ_JBHJUW010000064.1, from coordinate 6,042 downwards.
GCCGTGGCGGTGGCGTTGTTGCCAGCGCTGACCGCCTCGCGGTAGCGCCTGACGATCGCCTTCACCACGGGCTCACCCGCGATGAACGAGGCGTTCCGCTCAAGGAAATCGTCTACGTGTTCAGCCATGTGCCCCATCCTGCCATCCGGGTATGACAGTGCGTTCCCACACACGGGCGACCCGGTCGCGGCGGCGGCGACCTGGTGCAGTTGGGCGTCGCTGGCCTGTCGGGAGACGAGTTGGGGGGTGTGGATTCCCGCTGCCAGTGCGGCGGTCAGCCAGGGGCCGGCCTCGTCTGCGGGCAGGTCGACGATCATCGCACCGGCGGCGCCAGCGGCCGCGAGGTCGTGCGCGAAGTGGGGCCCCCAATCGCGAACGGGAGCCCAGTACGACATCACGACGACGGAGGCACCGGTGGTGGTCGCCGCCCGGTCGACGGTCCGCAGGACGTCCGCGACGCCGGTGCCGTGCCGCAGGGAGTGCTGGTAGGCCTCGGTGATCACGGGTCCGTCGAAGATGGCGTCGTGGTTCGACAGGCCGACCTCGAGGATCGTCGCGCCAGCGGCGGCGAAGGACTGCAGGGCTTCGAGGTCCAGGCCGGGGGCGGGGAAGCCGGCCGGCAGGAACACTCCGGGGGCGGGGGCGGGGTGGGAGAGCGCGGCGGCGAGACGGTCGGGGGCAGTGCGGGTCATGGGGGTGGTCCCTTCAAGCAGCATACGGCGGGACGGAGTTGCTCACGCGGCGCGGGGGACGGCGGAGGTGACCTTCACGTCGGCGCGGGCGAGGACGTCGGCGAGGTGCTGCTGGGCGTCGTGCGCGCTGTCGCCGCTGACGACCGCGTACCCGGCGCGGATGTTGTTCGGCGTAGTGCTGGAGGGGGTGAGGGTGGCGGTGTCACCGACGTCGCACAGCCACTGGAAGTGCTCCAGGTGCTGGTCGCTGCCGGGGCGCAGGTCGCGGTGGGTGACGATGCCCTCGTCGGGCGGGTAGATCATGCCGATGGCGGCGCTGCGCTGCTGGGTGGGGCGCAGGTTGGGGATTTCGCCGCAGGCGAGGGCGGCGGCGGCAAGGGGCAGGGAGATCCCGGTCGCCAGGCGTACGAGTTCGCCGATGAGGTCACCGCCGTGGCGGGCGTTGACCTCGATGACCTTCGGTCCGTCCTGGGTGAGGCGGAGCTCGGTGTGGCTGACGCCGTGGGTGATGCCGAGCGCCTCCAGGGCGGCCGCGGCGACGGGGGCGACCTCGCGCAGGAGGGGGTCGCCGGCACTGACGCTGTGCCCGGTCTCCAGGAAGTAGGGGGCGAAGCCGACCACTTTGCGGGTGACGGCCACGGCGCTGGTGACGCCGCGGCGGGTGACACTCTCCACGGAGATTTCGGGTCCGTCGAGGTATTCCTCCACGAGGACGCCGTCTCCCTCCGGGCCCTGGTGTGCGGCGCCGGCGGAGGCGATGGCCCAGGCTGCGGGCAGGTCGGTGAGGGTGTCCACGCGGATGACGCCGATGCTGCCGGCGTAGGCGGCGGGCTTGAGCACGACCGGGTAGCCGACGCGTTCGGCCGCTGAGGCCGCGGCGGCCAGGGAGTGCACCCAGGTGGAGGCGGCGGAGGGGATTCCGGCGGCGGCGAAGCGCTGGCGGGAGGTGGCCTTGTCCCGGGCGGCGGCGACGGCCGCGAGGGTGTTGCCGGGGCGGCCGCCGAGGCTGTGGGCGAGCCGGGCGGCGGCCATCAGGTGGAACTCGTCCCAGGTCAGTACGCCGGCGATGGGCCATCGCACGGCGAGGGAGGCGGCGGCGGTGTTCACCGCGATCGGGTCGCTGAGATCGGCGACTTCGTGGTCGATGACGTAGGGCTTCTGCCAGGTCAGGGGCGCGTCGTTGATCAGCAGCAGCGGGTAGTGGGCGGCGGTCTGCTCCAGCAGGTAGCCGCGCATGGGGCGCAGACCGGAGCCGATGACGAGGAGCATGGGGTGGGACACGGTGAACTCCCGGGAGAAACGGGCGGGTTGGAGGCGGGATCAGGCCGCGCGCGGCGCGTCGGCCTGGGCAGCGGCCAGGTGGTCGGTGCCCGCGGGATCGGCGGCTGTTCGGCTCGGCGTGTAGGAGGCGCGGTGGTGCCACAGGCCGCGGAAGGCGAGGGCCATGGCCGCGCCCTGCAGGACGGCGCAGGCCAGGAGCAGGCCCGGCAGGGTGCCGGCGGGCAGGACGGCGACCAGGGCGCCAGCCACGGGCATCGGCAGTACGACGAGCACGATGGTCACGCTGAGCGTGCTGCCGAAGACGGCGGCGGGGATGAGGCGGGCGCGCAGGGTGCGCAGGACGACGGTCAGCGCGCCCTCGCCGGCCATCAGGACACCGATAGTCACCGCGTACACGGTGAGGTTGGGGGCCAGGGCGGTGGCCAGGCAGGCGACGCAGGCGGTGGCGGCGCCGGCGGCTCCGACGGGCCACAGTCCGAAGCGGTCGATGGCGTAGCGGCAGGCGGCGACGGCGGCGAGGGAGACCAGGCCGGCCGCGCTCCAGACCGCGCCGACCGCGATCGAGGAGTGGCCGTAGCTGGTCATGACGGTGATCGGGGCGCTGGCCTGGGTGACGGCGAGGGCCAGGTTGCTGGCGAAGAGTCCGGTGACCAGCCAGGCCAGGGCGGGGATGCCGCGCACGGTGCGCCACCCGGTGCGCAGGCTGGCCGCCACGACGCGTACCCCAGTGGCGGCGGTGCCGGCGGACGCTGGGGCGGTGATCGTGCTGGCGGCGGCGGTGGCCGACAGGGCGGCCACGATGGTGAGCATCAGGGTGGGGCCGACCGCCAGCAGCAGGCCGCCGAGGAGCGGGCCGGCCAGCAGGGTGCTCTGGTCGATGGCGATCTGCACGGACTGGACGCGGTGGGCATCGGCTCCGGCGGCGCGGCTGGCGTGTGCGCCGAGCGTCTCGACCGCGACGAAGCAGGCCTGGGAGAGCAGCCCGCCGGCGGCGCCGACGGTCATGACGATGACGGTGGCCGCGGTGCCGGCGGCGGGCACGACGGCCAGGGTGCAGGCTGCGGCCGCGCACAGCAGTGTGCGGGCGAGGGCGGCGGTGCGGAAGACGCGGTCGGCGCGGAAGCGGTCGACCAGGGGCCCGCCGATGGTGAAGGCCATCAGCCGCGGCAGCCATTCCAGCATGAACGCGGCGCCGGTCAGGGCGGTGGAGCGGGTCGTCACCAGGATGAGCAGGGGGATGGCGTAGGTGGTGGTCTGGGTGGCCAGGGCGTCGCTGGCGCGCATCAACGAGCTGCGCGCCATCGGCGCAGGAACGGCGAAGGAGAGCATGGCGATACCTGCGCGGTAGAGAAGGAGAACGAGGCGGGAGAGGGCCGGCGGCCACCGAAGGGGGGCGGTGCCCCGGCCGCACGGGCTGCCGGGGCACCGCGATCAGGGGTGGAATCAGTCCAGGCGCATCTTCACGTCGCGGTAGACGTACTGGCCGGAGACCCAGCCCCGGACGCCGGTGTTCTTGTCGGTGATGTTCACCCACTTCGCGCCCTTGGTCCACGAGTGCACCTTGAACTTGTGCGACTTGTACAGGATGCCGAGCGCGGTGGAGTGGGTGGTCGCCTTCGAGCGCATGGTCACCGCGCTGGTGCCGTGCACCGCCCACGGAAGGTAGGGGTTGGTGGTGCAGGACGAGGCGGGTACCGCGGTGGCGACCGACTGCGGGGCCGCGGTGGCCGCCGGAGCGGACAGCAGCGGCAGGGCGACGGCGGCCGCGGTGGCCGCGAGCACGGCTATACGACGTGCAGACATAAACAAACCTCCATAAAAGGGGTGCGGTTGGGTAGGGGTGTGCCTCGGCGAGAGGTCGGTGGTCAGCCAATGGACGCGATGTCGGGCGCCGGCATCGCCGAGGCATGGAAGGCGGGGCCTGGCACGTGGTCAGGTCACGGCGCATCGGCCCGATCGCTCCGCGAGGGAGCGGTCTGGGGGCGCGTCGCGTCGGCGGCGCGCGGTGGTGCTAGAACCAGCTGGCGGCGACCCAGCCCTTCATGCCGTACGAGCCGCTGGACAGGGACTTGCCGTAGTACCAAGGGTTGCCGTACTTGTTCTTGGCGGAGCACTCCACCCAGAACTCGCCGGCAGAGTCGAGCTGGCCCTTCTTCTTGTAGGCCACGCCCGGGCCGGTGCGGATGGCCGGCCATTCCAGGTTGGGGCCGATCAGGGAGTGGTTCTTGTCATTCCGGGTGCACGCGCTGGAGCCGACCGCGGAGGCCGGGGTGGCCGTCGCGGCGATCCCCCCGAGCAGGACTGCGGTGGCCGTCGTTGTCATGACGGCGTTGCGGATGGCGGATCGCATGAGAAGAACCCTTTGGTTGGAGGTGTTCGTCGAGGTGCGGGGGCCGCTGGAGGCGCGGCCCCCGGCCAGCGCGGCGGACGCGCAGGGCATCTGTGGATCAGCCGTGCGAAGCCGGCTGATCGCCCTGACGGGAGCTGCGCCGCGAGTGCATCGAGGCACCCACGGCAACGAGGCCGACAGCGAGCATTCCGCTTGCGACGACGGCGAGTTCGCCCAGTGACATCCAAGGGCCTTTCGAATCAGGCTTGACTCGGTCTTGGTCTCAGCCGACCGCCGGCTCATTGACCTCGACCTCGGCTGCCTGCTCCTGCTTGGCCTCGGGAGCCGGGGCCTGAGCCTGCGACTCCTTGGCCGCCGCCCGTGCCTCGCGGGCGGCGCGCATGGACGCGAACTGGTTGTCCAGCGTCTTGTCGTCGACCTTGAACTCGGAGGCCTCGACGGACTTGGTGTTGACCACCAGGCCAGTGCCGCGCGTCGCGGGCATCACGTTGCCCTTGAAGCCGTAGATGGTGCCGACCTCGTTGCCGTCCTTGTTGAGGATCGGCTCGGTGTTCGGACCCGCGGCCTTGACGATCTCCTCCATCTGGCCGATGGAGTACGGAGCGCCGTTGTTGTAGCGGACCTTGCCGTCCTCACCCTGAACCCGATCGGACTTCAGGTGCAGGTTCGTCTGCTCCGGACCGCGCGGATCTCGAGCGTCGACCTGGACGTCGGCGTACTGGGACTTGCCGTCCTTGGTGGCGCCGTTCTTGTAGACCTTCGCGATGAGGTTGACTCCGGTCATCGCGCCCTTGCCCTTGAGAAGTGCCATGATCTCTTCCTTCCGCTTGTTCCGACTGCCCTCTGACAAGTCGGCCGCGATCAGTCACATCGTCCGGACAAGGTATTGAGTCCCACCGAACACTCTTCACGCTAATACTCTCATAGAGCATTCGACAAGGCCGACGACTAGTCTTTCTGTTCGCGTTCAAAGTCAGTCTGGATAGTGAGGGACTGTGAGTCGAATGCTATTTCGACGTCCGCTGTGGTCACAGCCTGATCGACCTGGGCCTGGACCCGCACGACGAGGTTGGCGTCCAGCGACGAAACCTTGGACCGCCGCATCCGCGCGGCCTGCTCGCGCTCGGCGCGCAGCTCCGCGATCCGGGAGCGCAACGCAAGGGTGCTGGATTCCTCGTCCGTCTGCTGACGTGTCAGCTCCCGGGAGACCCGTGTCATCGCCGCGACATCGTCCACCGGCAGATCGGGAATGGCCTCGGCCTGGCCGGACTGGTCCAGGTAGTCCATCGCCGCCAGCAGCAGCCGTCGGCGGTCCCTGGTCGTCTCGACGAAGGCTTGGTGTGCGTGCGGCCCGATCTCGACGTCGGTGACGAAGTCGTACCCCAGGTGGTGCAGGTCCAGCGCCTTGACCTCGTCGAAGTCATACGCGGCACCGGCGACGATTTTGAAGTCCGTGCTGACCGCGTCGGTCTCGGTACTCGCCTGGTCCTCGGCGCTCGACCCCACGCGCAGCACCAGGCCGGAGGAAGCGAGATCAGCCCGCAGGCCGTCCAGCTTCTGGTCATAGGACTGCTTCATCGTCCGGATGCGCGCGTCCAGCACCGCTCGGCCGCGCTTGCCTTCGGATGCTCCTATGCTTGTCAAGCTGCAGGAGCGAGGTCGGTTTGGGTGATTCGTTCGGTTGGTGTGGCGGTCAGAGCGCGGTAGACCTCGCGGGCG
>NZ_JBHJUW010000063.1:36857-44888 GCF_042268205.1 Streptomyces sp. NPDC056160 | reverse complement strand
CCCCTCGAAAGAGGAGCGGGCGCGCGGCCGGTGCCGGGTGGGTCAGTGGCGGCGGCCGTAGGAGTCGACGTAGCCCTTCGCGGGCGAGCCGACGCCGGTGACGTCGTCGTAGCCCTTGACGGCCTGGAGCGAGCTGTCCTTGCCGAGGCTGCGGACGGAGACGCTCAGACCACCGGTGGCGTCGATGCCGTTGACGAAGTCGACGCGCGCGACCGCGAGGTCCTTGCCGGTCGGCTTGTCCACGACGTCGTGGTACAGCTTCGAGCCGTACTTCGAGTAGATCGCCGGGTTGGCGAAGCCGATCGCCTTGCCGCCCTGGGCCTGCTGGGCGAGGGCCTGGACGGCCGCGATGACCGGCGCGGCCAGCGAGGTGCCGCCGATGCGGTACTCGGCGTACTGCTGCGACCCGTCGGGGAAGGTCTGCGTCTGGCCGACGAGGAAGCCGGTGTTCGGGTCGGCGATGGCCGCGATGTCAGGCACGACGCGGTTGCCGGCCGCGTTGTTGGCCGTGGCCAGCGCGCCGGGGACGACGTTCTTCTGGTAGTACGGCTGCGGCACGGTCTTGCTGGTGCCGCCGCCCGCGCCGGAGGTGTAGGCGCCGGGGAAGCCCTCCCAGCTCTTGCCGTCGGCCGACAGGGTCGCCTTGTCGGTGCCCCAGCCGGTCTCCCACAGGTACTTGTTCCCCTTGCCGACGGCCAGCGAGGTGCCGCCGACCGCGGTCACCCACGCCGAGTTGGCCGGGGTGTCGACCTGCTTCGTGCCGGTGTTGGCGACCTCGTCGCCGTTGTCACCGGAGGAGAAGTAGAAGCCGATGCCCTCCACCGCGCCGAACTGGAACACCTGGTCGTAGGCGGCGGCCAGGTCCGGCGTCTGGTTGGCCTCGATGTCGCCCCAGGAGTTGGAGACGATGTCGGCCAGGTGGTTGTCGACGACCTTGCTGAGCGAGTCGAGCAGGTCGTCGTCGTAGCAGGAGGCGGCGCCCACGTAGGTGACGTTCGCGTCCGGCGCGACCGCGTGCACGGCCTCGACGTCGAGGGTCTCCTCGCCGTACCAGCCGGACGCCTTGCACTCCTCGGTCTTGGTGTACTGGTCGGGGAGCACCTGGCGCAGCTGGCTGGTCTTCCACGCCTGGTCGCCGTTCTTCTTCGCGTACGCGGCCGCGTCGAAGGCGATCGTCGGCGAGGCGTAGGCGTCGGTGATGGCGACGCGGACGCCCTTGCCGGTGTACTTGCCCGCGCCGTAGGCCGAGCGCAGCTGCTTGCCCGTGTAGCCCTTGACGGCGTACGGGATCTTCTGGCCGTAGGCGGACGGCAGCGTCTTCGCGACGTTCGAGCCGTAGTACGAGGAGAACGGCCCGGAGTTCTTGAACACCGCGTCCGGCGGCGGCAGCTGGTCCTCGTGGTTCGACTTGTGCGGGGCGTTGTCCAGGCCGGTGACGGTCAGGACGGCGCCCTGCAGGCCCGCCGGCACGGAGGCCGACCGGGCCGGCGCGCGGTAGGTCTTCGAACCCTTGGCGAAGTTGTGCATCTCGGTGCCGAACGCCTTCTCGGCGGCGGCGACGTCACCCGAGACGGCGACGTAGTGCGGGGTGACCGAAGTGACCTTCAGACCCGCCGACTTCAGCCAGGACTTGACGGCGGCCACCTGGGCCTCGGTCGCGCCGAAGCGCGCCTGCGCCTGCTCGGCGCTCAGGTACTTGCCGTACTGCGGCGAGGACGGGTCGGCGACCGCCTTGGCGTACGCCGCCAGGCCCGCGGCGTCGCGGCCGGCCAGGTACACCCGGGCGTTGACCTGGGCGCTGTTCGCGGTGGCGCCCTTGTCCGCCTTGGCCGTCGCCCACGCGGGCTTGGTGCCCGCGATCGCGTTGCGGGCGTCCGGGTGGCCCGCGGCGTGGGCCGCGGGTATGCCGAGCACCAGCGCACCGGCGACCATCGGCAGTGTCGCTGCCAGGCTCACTCCGGTACGCACGGTGGCGCGGTTGGATCTCATATAACCCCCTGCGATGCGGATCGCATGTAACGCAATGAGTGGTTGGACCTCGCGTGATCCGTGTGACGGCCGCGGCGGTTCGGCCCCTGAATGGATCACACGATCGAGTGCCACTCTTCCCGAAGAACCGTTCATGCCAGGGGAATGGGCAGGCCAAGAGAAACCCAAGGAACCGTCAGGAGTGATGTATAGCGGACGAATTGCGGACTTCGTTCCCCGGATTCCGGTCGTCCGTGGTCGAGAACCGGGCGCCGTGCGGACGCCTGGCGGCGGTCGGCATCCAGCAGAAGGGCCCTGACGGCTGACGGGGCCTACCAGGGCCTAACGGGGTTCCGCGCCACGCTTCTTGAGCATGTCGGCCATGAGCCGGATCTCCGACTGCTGCGCGTCCACCATGCCCTGCGCCAGCCTCTTCTCCACCCCCACCGTGCACCGGGCGGCACACGCCTGCGCCATGTGGATACCGCCCCGGTGATGGGCCGTCATCAACCGGAGGTAGAACACCTCGGCCTGCCGGCCGCGGAGCCGGCCGAGCTTTCGCAGCTGCGTGTCGGTGGCCATGCCGGGCATCAGCGCACCGTCCGCACCGGCGACACCATCCGCACGGTCCGCACGGTCCGCACGGTCCGCACCGGCCTCGTCCGAGGCGGTGCTCCCCGTCCCCATCGCCATCCCCATCCACGCCATCGGCGGGGCTGCCGACACCTTCGGCAGCCCCCACAGGTCCAGCCAGCCCAGCAGCATGCCGCGCTGGTTGGCCTGGGTCTGCGCGATGTCGTAGGCGAGACGGCGCACTTCGGTGTCGTCCGTGCGGTCGCGGACGATGTACGACATCTCGACGGCCTGCTGGTGATGGACCGCCATGTCCCGGGCGAAACCGGCGTCCGGGGAGTCGGCGGCCGGCACGGTGAGGGCCGGCGCCGAGGCGGCCGGAGCGCCACCGGGGCCACCGGACCGGCCGTGCGTCCCCGTCCCGTCCTCGCCCGCGGCGACCCCGTAGGCGATCGCCCCGGCCGCGACCAGCGCCGTGGCCACGGCACCCGCGACCAGCCCGGCGACCCTCACTGGCCCACCCCGCCCGTACAGGCGGCCCCCGGCTCCGGCGTCTGGGGACCCTGGACGAACTTTGCGAAGAACGCGTCCACGTTCGGGTCGGCCGCGCCCGTCACCGTGCGCTGGTGCGCCCACGCCGACAGCATGATCGGGTCCTTCTGGCCGGCCACCGGGCTCATGAGCGTGTACGGCGTCCTGCGCACCTTCGCCGCGAGCGCGGCCACGTCCGCCTTGGGCGCCTTGGCGTTGTACGTCACCCAGACCGCGCCGTGCTCCAGCGCGTGCACGGCGTGCTCGTTCTTCAGCGGCGCGGTGTAGACGTCGCCGTTGCAGTTCTGCCAGACGGGGTTGTGGTCCCCGCCGACCGGGGGCTCCATCGGGTAGGTCACGGGGGCGGTGGTGTGGGTACGGCCGAGCGTGCCCTGCCAGGTCCGCACGCCGTCCGCGCCGGTGACGAAGTGGCCGGAAGCACCCTTGCCGCTCTGACCGTTCTTGCCGCTCTGGTCGTTCTTGGCGCTCTTGTCGGTCATGCCGCCCGGGGTCTGTGCCGCCGCCGACGTGCTCGCCTTCGCGGCCGGTTCCGTGTCGCCGGACCGCGACTGGACGAGCACCACGCCGCCGACGGCCAGGCCCGCGACGACGACCACGCTCGCCGCGACGGCGAGGGCGCGGTTGCGGCGCTGCCGGGCCCGGTCGGCACGGCGCATCTCCTCGATGCGCGCCTTGCGCTGCCCGGCGACGGTGCTGTCCGGCTGGTTGGCGGAGCCCATGGGGGAGCCCTTCGTGTCACGGTCGGATGGAACGGGAGAGGAGCGGGAGGGCGGAGCGGGGAGAGGAGCGCGGGGTGGAGCGGGAGGGCGGAGCGGGGAGAGGGTGCGCGCTGATGGTAGTGGGGGTGGCGGGGCGAGGGGGAGGCCTCGAAGCGTCAGAGGTGAGCCGGGGAAGGGGGACGGGCCGCGGGCTGACCGTGGAGGGGGCCGGGCCAGAGGTGAGCGCCAGATAAGTTGAACCGCAGATGCGCATTATTTAGGCTTGCCGCATGCGGTTGCTGCGCTCCACCGACATGGCGCTGCGCGTCCTGATGCGGCTCGCCGTCGCGGGCGAGTCCAGCCCCACGACCCGGGAGGTCGCGGCGGACATGGGCGTGCCGTACACGCATGCCGCGAAGGTCGTCGCCGAACTCCAGCACCGCGGACTGCTCGCCGCCCGCCGCGGCCGGGGCGGCGGCCTGACCCTGACCGAGGCGGGCCGCGGCGCGTCGGTCGGCGCGATCGTGCGCGCCCTGGAGGGCGAGGGCGACGTCGCTGACTGCGAGGGCGCGAACCCCTGCCCGCTGAACTCCGACTGCCGGCTGCGCGGCGCCCTGCGGAGGGCCCAGGAGGCGTTCTACGCCGCCCTCGACCCGCTCACCGTCGCCGACATGGTCGCCGCCCCGACGGGCCCGCTGCTGCTGGGGCTGCCGAGCGCGCGCGGCGCGTCCGGCGCGTGACGCCGACCGGAACCGGGATCTGAACGGGACCGGGATCTGACCGGGACCGGTGCGTGACCGTAACCGGCATGCGACCGTAACCGGCATGCGACCGTAACCGGCATCCGACCGGAACCGGCATCCGACCGTGACCCACACCGTCAGGACGTACGCGAACGCGAAAAGCCGGCCGAAGGCGGTCGGGGGAACCACCTCCGGCCGGCAGCTTTCACGCCGGGCCGGGTCGGCCGCGCAGCCGTCGAGCCGCGCAGCCGTCGAGCCGCGCAGCCGTCGAGCCGCGCCGCCGTCGAGCCGCGCCGCCGTCGGGTCACGTCAGGCCGCCTCGGACCACGTCAGGCCGCGTCAGCGGCCTCCTTGGCCAGCCACAGGTCCGGGCCGAAGACCTCGTAGTGGATGTCGGCGGGGGCCACGCCCTTGCCGATGAGCTGCTCGCGCACCGCCCGCATGAACGGCAGCGGGCCGCACAGGTAGGCCTGGGTGCCGGCCGGTACCGCGACCTCGGCGAGGTCGACCCGGCCGGGCCGCCCGGCGTCCGCGGCGTCCGCGGCGTCCGCGGCGTCCTCGTCGTACTGCTCGTAGAAGAAGACCGTGCGCGCGTCCGCCAGCTTGGCCGCGTAGGCCTCGTGATCGCCGCGCAGGGCGTGCGTGGCGGGGGAGCGGTCGGCGTGGACGACGGTCACCGGGGCGCCGTGCCCGGCGTCGGCGAGCTGCTCCAGCATGGCGATCATCGGGGTGACGCCGATGCCCGCGGAGGCGAGCAGCAGCGGGGCGGAGGTGTCCTCCAGGACGAGGTCGCCGTAGGGGGCGGACAGCTGGAGGACGTCGCCCTCGCGCACGTGGGCGTGCAGGTGGTTGGAGACCTCGCCGTCGGGGGTCGCGGCGTCGCCGCTCACCCGCTTGACGGCGAACTGCCGCTCCGGGGAGCCGGGGGCCGCGGTCAGGCTGTACTGGCGGATCTGCCGGGCGCCGTCCGCGAGGGTGACGCCGACGGAGACGTACTGACCGGCGCGGTAGCCGGGCACCGGGCCGTCGTCGGCGGGGCGGAGCTTGAAGGTGGCGACGTCGGCCGTCTCCTCGGTCCGCTCGACGACCTTCCACTCGCGCCAGCCGGTCTGCTCGCTCTGGGCGTACAGCCGCTTCTCGATGGCTATGAGGGCGTTGGCCATCAGCCAGTAGACCTCGGTCCAGGCGGCGGCGACCTCTTCGGTGACGGCGTCGCCCAGCACCTCGGCGATGGCGGCGAACAGGTGTTCGTGGACGATCGGGTACTGCTCGGGGACGATGCCGAGGGAGGCGTGCTTGTGGGCGATGCGGTGCAGCATCAGGTCGGGACGCTGGTCCGGGTTGTTCACCAGGTGGGTGGCGAAGGCGGCGATCGAGCCGGCGAGGGCCTGCTTCTGGGCGCCGGAAGCCTGGTTGCCACGGTTGAACAGGTCACGCAGCAGTTCGGGGTGGGCGTCGAACAGCTTGGCGTAGAACAGCTCGGTGATCTCGCCGATGGCCGCGCCCACGGCGGGCAGGGTCGCGCGGACGGTGGCTGCTGACTGCTCGGACAGCATCGTTGGACTCCTCGATGGTTCGACTGCTCGATCGCTCGTCTGATCGAAACGGTAGAGAAACTTGCATTTGAGATGCAAATTAAACGACCGTGGTGTCGCTCACGTTTCCTCCACATGTCGGGCACTTCACCTGTCGTGCACGCGGGTGCGGCTTCGGCCGTTACGAGGGGGCCGCTCAGGGGGCAAGATGGGCGGCAGAGCGGCACACCCGGCGAGGCGGCACGGCCGGGCGCGGAACAGCCGGACGATCAAGGTCCGCAACGCGTGTGAAACGGTGATGTGGTGTGATGCTCGCGTGCCCGACCGCCTCCCGTGACGACATACGGACACAGGCGGCCTGACCAGCAAGGATGGGGAAGCGGAAGATGGACAAGCAGCAGGAGTTCGTGCTCCGGACGTTGGAGGAGCGCGACATCCGGTTCGTACGCCTGTGGTTCACGGACGTGCTGGGCTTCCTCAAGTCCGTGGCCGTGGCCCCCGCCGAGCTGGAACAGGCCTTCGACGAGGGCATCGGCTTCGACGGCTCCGCCATCGAGGGCTTCGCCCGGGTCTACGAGTCCGACATGATCGCCAAGCCGGACCCGTCCACGTTCCAGATCCTCCCGTGGCGCGCCGAGGCCCCGGGCACGGCCCGCATGTTCTGCGACATCCTCATGCCGGACGGCTCCCCGTCCTTCGCCGACCCCCGCTACGTCCTCAAGCGCGCCCTCGCCCGGACCTCCGACCTCGGCTTCACGTTCTACACGCACCCGGAGATCGAGTTCTTCCTGCTGAAGAACCGCCCGCTGGACGGCTCCCGCCCCACGCCCGCCGACAACTCCGGCTACTTCGACCACACCCCGCAGGCCATCGGCATGGACTTCCGCCGCCAGGCGATCACCATGCTGGAGTCGATGGGCATCTCGGTGGAGTTCTCCCACCACGAGGGTGCGCCCGGACAGCAGGAGATCGACCTGCGCTACGCCGACGCGCTCTCCACCGCGGACAACATCATGACGTTCCGCCTGGTCATGAAGCAGGTCGCGCTGGAGCAGGGTCTCCAGGCCACCTTCATGCCGAAGCCGTTCTCGGAGTACCCGGGCTCCGGCATGCACTCCCACCTCTCCCTCTTCGAGGGCGACCGGAACGCGTTCTACGAGTCCGGTGCCGAGTACCAGCTCTCCAAGGTCGGCCGCTCCTTCATCGCGGGACTGCTCCGCCACGCGGCGGAGATCTCGGCGGTCACCAACCAGTGGGTCAACTCCTACAAGCGCATCTGGGGCGGCAGCGAGCGCACCGCGGGCGCCGGCGGCGAGGCCCCGTCCTACATCTGCTGGGGCCACAACAACCGCTCGGCCCTGGTCCGCGTGCCCATGTACAAGCCCGGCAAGACCGGCTCGGCCCGCGTGGAGGTCCGCTCGATCGACTCCGGCGCGAACCCGTACCTCACCTACGCCGTCCTCCTGGCCGCCGGTCTCAAGGGCATCGAGGAGGGCTACGAACTCCCGCCCGGCGCCGAGGACGACGTCTGGGCCCTCTCCAACGCCGAACGCCGTGCCATGGGCATCGAACCCCTCCCGCAGAACCTCGGCGAGGCCCTGACCCTCATGGAGAACAGCGACCTCGTCGCCGAAACCCTCGGCGAACACGTCTTCGACTTCTTCCTGCGCAACAAGAAGCAGGAGTGGGAGGAGTACAGGAGCGAGGTCACGGCGTTCGAGCTGCGGAAGCATCTGCCGGTGCTGTAGGCACAGGCTGGCGCGGGTTCGCCAGGACAGCCGGGCGGCACGGGAGGGGCAGTACGCGAGTACCGCCCCTCCCTGTCGGCGCCGGCCACCCGATGCGGGTCGGCCGACCCGTGGTCAGCTCAGTGCGTTGTAGGTGTTCCAGCCTGCGCCGATTTTGACTCGGGTGGCGTAGGGGGCGGAGGTACGGCCGGTTCCCTTGTAGAGCCAGAGGACG
>NZ_JBHJUW010000063.1:0-36762 GCF_042268205.1 Streptomyces sp. NPDC056160 | reverse complement strand
GTACGAGGTCTGATTTGCGGTCGCCGGTGAGGTCTCCGGTGGAGGTAAGGGAGTTGTAGGTGTTCCAGCCCCCACCGATCTTGACTCGCGCGGTGTAGGGGGCGGAGGTACGGCCGGTTCCCTTGTAGAGCCAGAGGACGCCTGAACCGTCCCGGGCCACCAGGTCGGCTTTGCCGTCGCCGGTGAGGTCTCCGGTGGAGGTAAGGGAGTTGTAGGTGTTCCAGCCCCCACCGATCTTGACTCGCGCGGTGTAGGGGGCGGAGGTACGGCCGGTTCCCTTGTAGAGCCAGAGGACGCCCGAGCCGTCCCGGGCCACCAGGTCGGCTTTGCCGTCGCCGGTGAGGTCTCCGGTGGAGGTAAGGGAGTTGTAGGTGTTCCAGCCCCCACCGATCTTGACTCGGGTGGCGTAGGGAGCGGAGATACGACCGGTCCCCGTGTACAGCCAGAGCACGCCCGAAGCGTCCCGGGCCACCAGGTCAGGCCTGCCGTCGCCGGTCAGGTCCGTGCCGGGGCTGGAAGTGCGGGCGGGAATGACCCAGGCGGGACGTCCGTGGCCCTCGGCGCCGGCATTGGTGATCGCTGTGCCAGGGCCTCCGGCAGCAGTTGCGGAATGGACCGTCAGCCGCATCTCCGTGCCGCCGGCGAGGTAGGCCAGCTTGTTGCCGTCGGGCGACCACGACGGGTACATCACGCCACCGGGGTCGTCCGTGATCTCCGTCTCCTTGCCACTGGCCAGGTCGCGCACGAACACCTGGAATCCGTGCGATCCCGCCATCCAGGTGAAGGCCAGTTTGGTGCCGTCCGGCGAATACGCGGGCTGGAGGCCGGAAGTCAGCCGGGTGGGCGTCCCGCCCTGGCGCGGATCGTAGACCTCGATGGTGCTGCCGTGAAGGAAGGCCAGCGTGCCGTCCGGGGCGACCGACGGCTGGCTGTCGTACACGTTCGGCTGGTCGGGCAGCACGTAGCCGAGTCCGCTGCCGTCGAGGTTGACCTTCATCAGCCGGAGGCGGTCGTGGGCGGGCATGGACTGGAAGCCCAGGTAGAGCATGTCACTGTTCGGGCCCCAGGCGAGCTGGGCCAGCCATCCGTCGGGATCCTGGACGTCCATGGCGACAGGCCGCGCTTCGCTGCCGTCGGGGTTGGCCACCCAGATGTCCCCGTACCCGTCCTGGCTGATGAACGCCAGGTGCCGCCCGTCGGGCGAGAAGACCGGGCTGTCGTACTTGGCCTGCGGCAGCCCCTTACCCGTGGGAACCAGGGTCCGGCGGTCGGTTCCGTCGGCGTTCATGGACACCAGCGAAGACGTCCACACGCCATCGACCGTCGCCGATTCCGCATACACGATGCGCTGCTGCGTCTCAGCCGCCCGTGCCTCGGTCGCGGATCCGGCGACCGCTGCTCCCCCCAGTGCCAGCACGGCCGCGGCGGTGCCCACGCTCACGTACCGGCGGAGAACGATTCTTGTCCGCATGATCCCCCCAGGATCGCCATGACGGCTGGGCCGCTGCACTCTGCGGGGCTTCCGGCCGTCGGGAGATTGCACCTTATCCGAGAGGTCAGACAGCGCTTTCGCCAGTTGCGACGAGAGTGCGAACACGGGCATGCCCGGACCGCGCAACTCCTACCACCTGTTCGGCCACGGGGTGAGCCCCGCTCCCGACGCCACCCTCCAGTTCGACTGGCACCACTCCGACAGCAACACACCGATCAACCCCAACCAGTAGGGTCGCGATTGAAGTAGTGGCCCCGGCCCGCCGACCGGCGGCCGGGGCCTCGGCAATTGGGGAGAAGGGTATGGAGCCATCAGAACTCCACCGCGCGGTCGAGGCAGGGCAGGCGACCGCTTCGGAGCTGGGCCTTCAGGCCGGCGATGTGATGGTCGTCCACGACTCTGACCGCGTCGCGCTGCGTCTGGCCCCCTGCGGTGTTCTGGCTCGGGTCGCACCTCTGGGGCACCTGGCTGATTCCGAGTTCGAGGTGGAGGTCGCCCGCCGTCTCGCCGAGGTCGACGCTCCCGTGGCCGAGCTCGAGCCTCGGGTCGAGCCCCGGGTCTTCTCGCGGGATGGCTTCGCCATCTCGTTCTGGACCTACTACGAGCCGGTGGGATCAGAGATCGCACCGGCCGTCTACGCAGACGTGTTCCTGCGCCACCATGCTGCCCTGCGCCGGATCGATCTGGACGCACCGCATTTCACCGATCGAGTCGCCGCGGCACTGCGAGAGGTGAACGACCGGGAGCGGTCCCCCGAACTGCCCGGTCCTGACCGGGAACTCCTCAGCGACACCCTCAGTGGGCTGAGCGCCGCGACCAGCATCGAGAAAGCCCGCGACCAGTTGTTGCACGGCGAACCACACCCGGGGAATCTCCTCAACACCAGGAGAGGGCCGCTTTTCGTGGACCTCGCCACCTGCTGCCGCGGGCCGGTCGAGTTCGACCTCGCCCACGCGCCCGAAGAAGTGGGAACGCACTACGCGGGAGCCGATCACGGCCTGATCCGCCGGTGCCGCGCCCTGAACTGGGCGATGTTCTCCGCCTGGCGCTGGCGCCGAGACGACCAGATGCCCGACCGGGACCACTGGAGAGTGGAGGGGCTCAGCCAGGTCCGTGTAGCACTCGATCGCTGCCGACTGGACTGAGCCGGGGACAGAAGGGCTGCTGGGCCCCGGCCCACTGCGCAGAGAGCCGGCATCTTCACGGCGTCTGGACGCGGGTCTCCTGCCGCAGTGGAGAGCACGGCCGGAGCCGTCCCGCCGCGTGGCCCGGGCGCTCGGCTTCCACGAACCGGGAGCCCAGTTGAGCCTCCGGTTCGACCGCTCCGTCAGTCCTGGCCCGTGAAGGACACGAACCCGGCCCACGCCTCCGGGGTGACGGCCAGGCACGGGCCGTGGGTGTTCTTGGAGTCGCGGATGTGGATGGTGGCGGGTGATATGGCCACCTCCACGCAGGAGTTCCCGTCGGGGCCGTCGCTGTAGCTGCTCTTGAACCACTTCGGCTCGGAGCCGGCGTCTGTGGAGGCCTTGCGGATCATGATTCTCCCAGCAGTTTCTCGATGAAGGCCAGCGACTCCCGGGGCGTGAGAGCCTGCGCCCGGATCGTGCCATAGCGCAGCTCAAGGATGCGCAGTTGCCTCGGATCCGTCGTGGGGCGGCCGTGATACGCGCCGTCGGAGCGGCCCACTGCCGTGCCGTCGGTGAACTTGAGTACTTCGATCTTTCCGTCGAGCCCAGGATGGGCCTCGGTGTCCGTGGGCATCACCTGGAGCGTGACATTGCGCAACTGGCCCACCTCCAAGAGGTGTTCGAGTTGGCGGCGCCACACCATTGTGCCGCCGACGGGCCGTCGAAGCGTGGCCTCCTCCTGGACGAAGCTGAGGGACGGAGCGGGCATGCGCTCGAAAATGGCCTTCCGTGCCATGCGGGCGGCGACCATGCGCTCCACCTCGTCGGGCGAGTAAGCGGGCTGCCAGGCCTCGAAGAGCGCCCGGGCGTGCCCCGGGGTCTGCAACAAGCCGTGGATGCTGAGCCCCACGTAGACGCCGATCTCCACCGCCCGCGCCTCCATCTGAGCAAGATCCCGCACCCTCTTCGGGTACCGGACCTTGCGCACGTCCTCCTTCATCGCGGCGATGAGGCCGCCCGCGTCCAGCAGTTCGTCCGCCGTGTCCAGGTACTCCGGGCGGGGGATCCGCTTGCCGGACTCGACCTTGTAGACCAGGTCCTCGCCGTACCCGGTGGCCACCGCGAACTCACCGGCCCGCAGCCCGGCCGCCTCCCGCCGCAGCCTCAGCTGCCGTCCCACCGTCGCCACGACCGCCAGCGCCCAGTCGTCGTCCGGGTCCACCTCCCAGCCCGGCTCGTCCGTCTCCTCCACCGCACCGTCCACCGGCATCCGCCGCACCCCTCCTCGTACGCGCCGTACGCGCCCTGTCGCGATGTGGCTCACCGTAGAGAAGCAGGCAACCATCAGTGACGGAAACCGGGAAGTTCCACCCGCGAACGCGGAGACGCCCCGCAGCCGACCCCTCCCGCTCCCGCTAGGCTCTGGCCAGGGCAGGCGGGATTCGACGGGAGGCCGGGATGACGGCGCCGGGGCGTAGGAGCAGTACCTTCACTCGGCTGCTGCGGCACGGCTTCACCGATGCCTCCGCCGCCGAGCGGCTGCTGGACAGCCCGGAGCTGGCGCCGGTGCGCAACGACCCGGTGCTGCTGGAGGCGCTGGGCGCCACCGCCGACCCCGACCTCGCCCTGGACGGGCTGGTGCGGCTGCTGGAGGCGCAGCCCTCGCCCACCGCCCGGCGGGAACTGCTCGACACGGTGATAGCGGCCAAACCGCTGCGCGACCGGCTGCTCGGCGTGCTCGGCGCGTCCGTCGCGCTCGGCGAGCACCTGGCCCGGCACGCCGGGGACTGGCACGCCCTCGTCACCTACGAGCCGCACGACCTGCACCCGGGGGTCGCGGAGTTCGAACGCGGGCTCGCCGAGGCCGGCGACCCCGTCGCCCTGCGTGTCGCCTACCGCCGCTGCCTGCTGTCGATCGCCGCGCGCGACGTGTGCGGTACCACCGGCGTCGCCGAGACCGCGGCCGAACTGGCCGACCTCGCCACCGCCACGCTGCGCGCCGCGCTGCGCATCGCCGCCGCCGAGGCTCCAGAGGACGCCGCCCGGTGCCGGCTCGCCGTGATCGCCATGGGCAAGTGCGGCGGCCACGAGCTGAACTACGTCTCCGACGTCGACGTCATCTTCGTGGGGGAGAGCCCGGAGGAGGGCGGCGCGGACGAGACCGGGGCGCTGCGCGCCGCCACCCGGCTGGCCTCGCGCATGATGCGCGTCTGCTCCGAGACGACCGTCGAGGGCAGCATCTGGCCCGTCGACGCCAACCTGCGGCCCGAAGGGCGCAACGGACCGCTCGTACGGACCCTGAGCAGCCACGTCGCCTACTATCAGCGGTGGGCCAAGACATGGGAGTTCCAGGCGCTGCTGAAGGCCCGCCCGGTCGCCGGGGACGAGCGGCTGGGCGCCGAGTACGCCGCCGCCCTCTCCCCGCTGGTCTGGCAGGCCGCCGAGCGGGAGAACTTCGTCGCCGACGTGCAGAAGATGCGCCGCCGGGTCATCGAGAACATCCCCGTCGGCGAGGTCGAGCGCGAGCTGAAACTCGGGCCCGGCGGACTGCGGGACGTCGAGTTCGCCGTGCAGCTGCTCCAGCTCGTGCACGGCCGCGCCGACGCCTCCCTGCGCAGCGGCACCACCCTGGACGCCCTCCAGGCCCTCGCCGCGGGCGGCTACGTCGGCCGCGCCGACGCCGGCCGGCTCGACGAGGCCTACCGCTTCCTGCGCTTCATGGAACACCGCATCCAGCTGTACCGGCTGCGCCGCACCCACCTGCTGCCCGAGGACGACGCAGGGCTGCGCCGCCTCGGCCGCTCGCTCGGCCTGCGCGCCGACCCGGTGGCCGACCTGACCCGTGAGTGGAAGCGGCACACCGGTGTCGTACGGCGCCTGCACGAGAAGATCTTCTACCGGCCGCTGCTCGACGCGGTCGCCCAGCTCGCCCCCGGCGAGGTCCGGCTGAGCACCGAGGCGGCCCGCGAGCGGCTGGTCGCGCTCGGGTACGCCGACCCGGCCGCCGCCCTGCGCCACCTGGAGGCGCTGGCCTCGGGCGTCACCCGCAAGGCCGCCATCCAGCGCACCCTGCTGCCCGTGCTGCTCGGCTGGTTCGCGGACTCCGCCGATCCGGACGCCGGGCTGCTCAACTTCCGCAAGGTCTCCGACGCGCTCGGCAAGACCCCCTGGTACCTGCGGCTGCTGCGCGACGAGGGCGCCGCCGCCGAGAACCTGGCCCGCGTGCTGTCCGCCGGACGCCTCGCCCCCGACCTGCTGATGCGGGCGCCGGAGGCGGTGGCGCTGCTCGGGGACGGCGGTGGCGACGGCGGCGGCCTAGGACCGCGCGGCCGGGCCCAGCTGGAGCAGGAGATCCTCGCCGCCGTCGGCCGCGCCCAGAGCGCCGAGCAGGGCGTCACGGCGGCGCGCGGGGTGCGCCGGAGGGAACTCTTCCGCACCGCCGCCGCCGACATCGTCGCCTCCTACGGCACCGAGGCCCAGCCCGCCGAGACCGACCCGGGCCCGCTCGTGGACCGGGTGGGCGCCGCAGTCTCCGACCTGACGGCGGCGACGCTCGCGGGCACCCTGAGGGCGGTCGTGCGCGAAGGCTGGGGGGACACGCTGCCGACCCGGTTCGCCGTCATCGGCATGGGCCGCTTCGGCGGTCACGAACTGGGTTACGGCTCCGACGCCGACGTGCTGTTCGTGCACGAACCCCGGGAGGGTGCCGACGAGCGCGAGGCCGCGGACGCCGCCAACCGGGTCGTCGCGGAGATGCGCAGGCTGCTCCAGATCCCGAGCGCGGACCCGCCGCTGCTCATCGACGCCGGCCTGCGCCCCGAGGGCAAGTCCGGGCCGCTGGTGCGCACCCTGAAGGCGTACGAGACCTACTACCGGCGCTGGTCGCTGGTGTGGGAGTCGCAGGCGCTGCTGCGGGCCGAACCGGTGGCCGGGGACGAGGAGCTGGGGCGGCGGTTCACCGAGCTGATCGATCCGCTGCGCCACCCGCGCGGCGGCCTCGGCGAGGACGCGGTGCGCGAGATCCGGCGGCTGAAGGCCAGGATGGAGTCCGAGCGGCTGCCGCGCGGCGCCGACCCGAAGCTGCACACCAAGCTCGGGCCCGGCGGGCTCTCCGACGTCGAGTGGACCGTGCAGCTGCTGCAACTGCGGCACGGTGCCGAACTGGCCGGGCTGCGCACGACACGCACCCGGCAGGCGCTCGCGGCGGCCCGCGCGGCCGATCTGGTCTCCGAGGAGGACGCCGTCGTCCTGGACGAGGCGTGGGTGCTCGCCACCCGCGTGCGCAACGCGGTGATGCTGGTGCGCGGGCGGGCGGGCGACACGTTCCCCACCGAGTCGCGGGAACTGGCCGCCGTGGGCCGCTACCTCGGCTACGGGCCCGGTCACGTCGGCGACATGCTGGACGCCTACCGGCGCACCGCGCGCCGGGCCAGGGGTGTGGTGGAGACGCTGTTCTACGGCACGTGAGCGGCCGGGCAGGGGGCCTACGTCCGTGCCGCCGCCGCCTGCCGGGCCGCCCTCGGCAGGGTGTGCGGCAGGGCGCCGTACCAGGCCCGCGCGACGGTGAAGCCGAAGGCGAGGCAGGCCGCGCCGCCGACGGCGTCCAGCCAGAAGTGGTTGGCGGTCGCGATGATGACGACCAGGGTGGCCGCGGGGTAGAGGGCGGCCAGGACGCGGGCCCAGGGCAGCGCGGTCAGGGCGAAGATCGTCAGGCCGCACCACAGGGACCAGCCGATGTGCATCGACGGCATCGCGGCGTACTGGTTGGACATGTGCTTGAGGTCGCCGGAGGCCATGGAGCCCCAGGTGTGGTGGACCTGGACGGTGTCCACGAAGCGGCCGCCCGTCATCAGGCGCGGCGGCGCCAGCGGATACAGGTAGTAGCCGAGCAGGGCCACGCCCGTGGTCGCGAAGAGGGCGAGGCGGGCCGCCGCGTACCGGCCCGGATGGACGCGGTAGAGCCACACCAGGACGCCCACGGTGATCACGAAGTGCAAGGTGGCGTAGTAGTAGTTCATGCCGACGATCAGCCAAGTCACCGAGTCGGCCGCGTGGTTGACCGCACGCTCGACGGCGATGCCCAGGTGGTGCTCGGTGCGCCAGACCCAGCGGGCGTTGCGCAGGGCCGCCGCCTTCTGCTCCGGGACCGCGTTGCGGATCAGCGAGTACGTCCAGTAACTGACCGCGATCAGCAGGATCTCGAACCAGAGGCGGGGCCGGCGCGGGGCGTGCGGCCGCCGGGCGGACGGGGTGCGTTCGTCGACCGCGACGGGGTACGGAAAGGCCTCTTCGGTACCTTCCGGTCGAGTCACGGCCGTATCACTCATAGCCGCAGAGTCTGCCAGAAAAGCCCTCTCGCGCCGCTCATTCCCCGGCCGGGCCCCGCCCGCATGTTCCCCGCGGGAGCCGCCCCGGGGAGCCGCCCGCGGGGAGCCGCCCCCGGGGAGCCGCCTGCTAGGACCGGGCCCCCGGCGCCGACGCCGTCGAGCCGCGGACCACCAGCTCGGGCATGAACACGAACTCGCTGTGCGGCGCGGGCGTCCCGCCGATCTCCTCCAGCAGTGTGCGCACCGCGGCCTGGCCCATCGCCGGGACCGGCTTGCGGACCGTGGTCAGCGGCGGGTCGGTGAAGGCGATCAGCGGGGAGTCGTCGAAGCCGACGACGGAGAAGTCCCGCGGGACCGCCAGGCCCTGCTGCCGGGCAGCGCGGATGGCGCCGAGCGCCATCATGTCGCTGGCGCACACGATCGCGGTGCAGTCCCGCCCGATGAGCGCCGTCGCGGCGGCCTGACCGCCCTCCAGCGTGTAGAGGGAGTGCTGGACCAGCTCCGTCTCGACGGCGTCGGGGGCCAGCCCGAGCTGGTCCTGCATCGCGCGGACGAAGCCCTCTATCTTGCGCTGCACCGGCACGAACCGCTTCGGCCCGAGGGCCAGACCGATCCGGTTGTGGCCCAGGGAGACGAGGTGGGTGACGGCGAGCGTCATGGCCGCCCGGTCGTCGGGGGAGATGAACGGCGCCTGCACCTTCGGCGAGAAGCCGTCGACCAGGACGAACGGAACGCCCTGGGCGCGCAGCCGCTCGTAGCGCTCCATGTCGGCCGTGGTGTCCGCGTGCAGCCCGGAGACGTAGATGATGCCCGCGACCCCGCGGTCCACCAGCATCTCGGTCAGCTCGTCCTCCGTGGACCCGCCCGGGGTCTGGGTGGCGAGCACCGGGGTGTAGCCCTGCCGCGTCAGCGCCTGCCCGATGACCTGGGCGAGCGCCGGGAAGATGGGGTTCTCCAGCTCCGGGGTGATCAGGCCGACCAGGCCCTCGCTGCGCTGGCGCAGCCGCACCGGACGTTCGTAACCCAGAACGTCGAGTGCGGCGAGCACGGACTGGCGGGTGGTGGCGGCGACGCCCGGCTTCCCGTTCAGGACGCGGCTGACGGTCGCTTCGCTCACCCCCGCCTGCGCAGCGATGTCGGCAAGCCGTGTGGTCACAGGAGTGGACTGTACCGGTTGCATGTCAGACTGCCCACCAGACGGCGCAGTCCCCGGGAAGTTGCGTCAAGTCGGCCCCGGGCTGGACGTCGGAGCTGGCCAGCAGCAGTGTGCCGGGTGTGGCCACGGTGACCGGTGAGGCGGTGAGGTTGACCGTGCAGACGAAGGAGCCCTCGTCGGTGTCGCGGCGGAAGACGAGCACGCCCTCGGGGCTGTCCAGCCAGGTGATCTGGCGGCCGGCGCCCAGCGCCGGGTGTTCGCGGCGGACGGCGAGCGCGCTGCGGTAGAACTCCAGCGTGGAGCCCGGGTCACCCTCCTGCGCCTCGACGGTCAGGGTCCGCCAGCCGGCGGGCTGCGGCAGCCAGCTCGGGCCGCCCTCGACGGGACCGAAACCGAACGGCGGGAGCTGCCCGGACCAGGGCAGCGGCACCCGGCAGCCGTCGCGGGTGCCGTCCTGGCCCGAGCTGCGGAAGAACGCCGGGTCCTGGCGGACCTCGTCGGGCAGGTCGACGACCTCGGGCAGGCCCAGTTCCTCGCCCTGGTAGAGGTACGCCGAGCCGGGCAGCGCCAGCATCAGCAGCGTCGCCGCCCGGGCCCGGCGCAGACCACGCGCCTCGTCCCCTTCCGCGAGGCGCGTGGAGTGCCGTACGACGTCGTGGTTGGAGAGCACCCAGGTGGCGGGCGCGTGCACGGCGTTCATGGCGCGCAGCGAGCGGTCGATGACGTCACGCAGCTCGGCCGCGTCCCAACCGGTGGTCAGGTAGGAGAAGTTGAACGCCTGGTGCAGCTCGTCGGGGCGCAGGTACAGGGCGCTGCGCTCCACGGTCGGCGTCCACGCCTCGGCGACCGCGATCCGGTCCCCGGCGTACTCCTCCAGGATGCGGCGCCAGCTGCGGTAGATCTCGTGCACGCCGTCCTGGTCGAAGTACGGGACGGCCTGCGTGCCGAGCAGCTTGACCTGCTCGTCGTGGCCGATGTCGGGCAGCCCGGCGGCCTTGACCAGGCCGTGTGCCACGTCGATGCGGAAGCCGTCGATGCCCAGGTCCAGCCAGAACCGCAGGATGGAGCGGAACTCGTCGTGCACGGCCGGGTGGTCCCAATTGAAGTCGGGCTGCTCGGGCGCGAACAGGTGCAGGTACCACTGGCCCGGGGTGCCGTCCGGCTCGGTCACCCGGGTCCAGGCGGGGCCGCCGAAGATGGACTCCCAGTCGTTGGGCGGCAGTTCGCCGCCCGCGCCCTTGCCGGCGCGGAAGTGGAAGCGGTCGCGCAGCGGTGAGCCGGGACCCTCGCGCAGCGCCTGCTTGAACCACTCGTGCTGGTCGGAGCAGTGGTTGGGGACGACGTCGACGATGACCCGAAGGTCCAGCGCGTGGGCGTCGCGGACCAGGTCGTCGGCGTCGGTGAGGGTGCCGAACATCGGGTCGATGGCCCGGTAGTCGGCGACGTCGTACCCGGCGTCGGCCTGCGGGGAGGCGTAGAACGGCGAGAGCCAGACGGCGTCGACCCCGAGCTTCTTCAGGTACGGCAGGCGGGCGCGGATGCCGGGCAGGTCGCCCATGCCGTCGCCGTTGCCGTCGGCGAAACTGCGCGGGTAGACCTGGTAGATGACCGCGTCGCGCCACCACTCCCGGCGCCCGGGGGCGGCGGCGGAGGCTTCGGTGGGGACTGTGTCGGTGACGTGCTGGGTCATGGATTCCCTTAGGGGTACGAGGGGAACGACGAAGGCGCTGGTCCGGCGGGCGGGGCCGGGGTCACGGCCGGGGGCCGGAGGACGGCCGCGGGGCCGTCCGGTGGCCGGCCGGGGAGCCGGGTGCGCTCAGGACTTGGTGCCGCCGGCCGTCAGCCCGGAGACCAGGCTGCGCTGGACGAGCATGAACACGAGGGCCGCCGGGATGGTGATGATGATGGCCGTGGCGGAGGTCCACGCCCAGTCGGGGCGCTGGTCCTGCGCGAAGGTGCGGATGCCGACGGCGAGCGTGTAGTGGTCGGACTGCATGAACTGCGTCGCGTAGGCGACCTCGCCCCAGGCGGTGAGGAAGCTGTAGAACGCGGTCACCGCCAGGCCCGGCTTGGCCAGCGGCACGATCAGCCGCCAGAACGTGCCGATCGGGGTGAGCCCGTCCACCCGGCCCGCCTCGTCTATCTCCTTGGGGATGGTGTCGAAGTAGCCCTTCATCATCCAGGCGCAGAACGGCACCGCCGTGGTCGCGTACGCCAGGATCAGCCCGAAGTAGTTGTCGAGCAGGTGCAACTCGGACATCAGCAGGTACAGCGGCACGATCAGTACGATACTGGGGAACATCTGGGTGACCAGGAACGTCCACATCAGCTGCCGGCTGCCCGGGAACCTCATGCGGGACACGGCGTACCCGGCGGTCGAGGCGAGGAAGACGCCGAGCAGGGTGGTGCCGCCCGCCACGATGACGGTGTTCAGGAACCACTTGGCCAGGTCCGAATGGGCCAGGACGTCGCTGTAGTTGTGCAGGCTCAGGTGCTTGAGCACCTGCCCCGGCTCCTGCCAGGCGTTCTTCGGGCCCAGCGAGATGAACAGGATCCACACCACGGGGAACGCGGCGATCACGGTGGCGAGGATCAGCGTGCAGTGCAGGACGACGGAGGCCCAGGGGCTGCGTTCCTCCCGGCCGCGCACCTTGCGCGGGCGCTCGGCGGCGGCGACGGCGGGGCGGGCGGGGGCGGCAGCGGGCGTGGCGGCGCCGGTCTCGTGCGTTGCTGCGGTCATGGCGATGGCTCCTTACGCCTGCTCGGACTTCAGGGTGCTGCGGCGGTAGAAGGTCGAGAAGGCCAGCAGGAGAGCGAGGATGATGATGCCGTAGGTGGCCGCTCCCGCGTAGTCCGAGATCCCGTTGAAGGCCTTGTGGAAGGCGAAGGTGACGAGGATGTCGGTGTCGCCGGTGGTGTTGTTGCCCAGCAGCAGGTAGATGACGTTGAACATGTTGAACGTCCAGATGCAGCCCAGCAGGATCACCGTGCTGGAGACCGGCTTCAGGCCGGGCAGCGTGACGTTGACGAAGCGCTGCCAGGGGGAGGCGCCGTCCATCTCGGCGGCCTCGTACAGCTCCTTGGGGATCGACTGGAGACCGCCGAGCAGGGCGACCATGTTGAAGGGGATGCCGATCCAGACGTTCACCATGATGACGGCGATCTTCTGGGCCAGCGGGGTGCCCAGCCAGTTCTGCGCCGGCAGGCCGAAGGCCGTGATGACGTCGTTGAAGACGCCGTACTGGGAGTTGAGCATCAGCCGCCAGGCGAAGACGCCGATGAACGACGGGACGGCCCACGGCAGGATCAGCATCGCGCGGTAGAAGCCCCGCAGCCGCATCTTGCGGTTCAGCAGCACGGCGAGCGCCATGCCGAGGCCCACCTGGAGCACCACGCAGCACACGGTCCACACGACCGTCCACACCAGGCGCGGGTAGAAGTCGCCGTCCGCGCCCGACAGGACGTGCCAGTAGTTGTCGAGGCCGACGAAGACGTAGGTCGCCGGGCGGTGGAAGGCGCCGATGGTGGTGGCGACGTTCGACTCGTTCGCGTTCGTCAGCGACTGGTAGAAGCCGTACCCCAGCGGATACAGGACCAGCAGGGTGATGACGATGGCGACCGGGGCCACCATGGCCCAGGCGTACCAGTACTTGTCCCAGGATCGCCTGAGCGCCGAGGCACGTGCGGGGCGCGGGGACCTGTCGCCGCTCGCTGTCTTGTGGTTCTGTCCGGTGCTCGCTGCGGTCGTCATACTCATCGGCTCTTTCGCGGACGAAGTCGGGTGGTTCCGCAGCCCCGGGGAGCCCCGGTCGGGGCGGCAGCGGGGAGTTTCTTCCCCGGGGCTGCGTGTCCTTCGGTTGCCGTACGGCTACGGCAGGGCCTGCGGCCGGGCGCGGGTCAGCCGATGGAGAAGCCGGGCAGGAGCTTCTGGAACTCCTTGGCGGTGGAGTCGAGGCCGCTCTTGACCGACTGGTCGCCCTGGAGGATCTTCACGTAGTTCTGCTGGAGCGGGGTGAAGAGCGAGCCGACCTGCGGCAGGGCCACGCGCGGGCGGGCGGTCTGCTCCAGGATCGGCTTGAAGCCGGCGATCTTGGCGTTCGCGGTGACCTCGCCGGTGTACGCCGACTTGCGGGTCGGCAGGGTGCCGGTGCCCTTGGCGATGGCGATCTGGCTCTCGGTGGAGGTCATGAACTGGGTGAACAGGTAGCTGGCGTCCAGGTTGCTGGAGCCCTGGTACACCGTGAGGTTGTGGCCGCCGGTCGGTGCCTGGGCCTTGCCGCCGGCGCCGGCCGGGACGTTCGCGAAGCCCAGGTTGGCCTCGTCGCCCTTGAACGCCGAGCCGGTCAGGTCGTCGCTGACCGACCAGGGGCCCTGGATCAGCATGGCGACCTTGCCGTTCTTGAAGGCGGTCTGCATGTTCTGGTACGCGTTCGCGAAGTCGACCTTCATCGAGGCCTCGTCGTTGATCTTCTTCGCGGTGGTGAGCGCGGTGACGGCGGCGTCGTTGCTGATGGTGATCTTCTTGCCGGACGGGTCGGCGAGGTCCGCGCCGTTGCTGTAGAGCAGCGGGAGCAGGAAGTAGGAGTCGGGGTTGACGTAGGTGCCGTAGGCCCCGGTCTTCTGCTTGATGGCCTTGGAGTCCGCGATGAACTCGTCCCAGGTGGCCGGCGGCTTGTCGACGCCGGCCTGCTTGAGGAGCTTCTTGTTGTAGAGCAGGCCGAGCGTGTCGGTGACCGACGGGACTCCGTAGGTCTTGCCGTTGTACTTGGCGGTGTTCAGCGGCGTGGCGTTGAAGTCGGAGGCGTCCTTGAGGGCCGCGGTGCCGTCCAGCGGGGCGATGTAGCCCAGCGAGGCGTACTCGGCCATCAGGCCCACGTCGGTGCGGACCACGTCGGGCGCGCCCTTGCCGCTCTTGGCGGCCGACTTGAACTTCTGCTCGACGTCGGTGAACGGGACGCTCTGGTAGTTCACCTTGATCTTCGGGTACTTGGCCTCGAACTGCTTGACCAGGGCCTTGTACGTCGGGGCTTCGGTCGCCGCGTCCGAGGTGTCCCAGTACGTGATCGTCCCGGAGATGTCCTTGGGGTCCTTCGGCTTGCTCGACGAGTCGCTGCCCGACCCGCCGCAGGCCGAGGCGGCCAGCGCGACCACGGTGACCGCGGCGGCGATCGATATGCCACGTCGCATATGAACTCCCTAGATATGGGTGCCCGGATCATCCCTTGGGAGACCGCGGGTGCCGTCTGTCCCAATCGACGGCCGCCGGGCGCGGGAGGAACGTAGCAAGGCTGCAATCCCTTGCGAAAGATGTTGCAAGAAAATTTCCGCAAGATCCTGCAAGCGTGACGTTTTCGTTACCGCCAGGTGTCGTGGTCGGTCGCAGGCGGTCACGTACCGCCTCGCACCCTAGCGGGCGGCGGGCCGGTCGGGGAGGGGTTGCTCCTCGCCCGCCTCAGCTTTCCCCGCCGCGCCCACGCCGCCCCGCCGACGCGGTCCGGCTCGCGCCGCGGGCGTCCGGGAACGAGGGGCCGGCTGCCGTCACCGGACGCTCCGTCAGGGCGGGCCGCCCGCGGCTGCCGCACCGCTTTGCCGGGCGTCGGGAGCCGTACGCCGGGCGGAGGGCGGGTGTCGGGCCTCTGCGGTGAAAATTCTTGCCACGGTTTTCAAGACCCTTGCTGTAAACGATTCGTCGGGGATACGGTCACGCCCGGCGTCCGGCCACGAAGCCGAACCGCGGCGCGGGCACGGACCCGATCGAGCCGTCACCGCAAGGAGTTCACGCTCGTGATACCCAGATGGCCGGCGCCCCTCAGGCGCCGCTTCCTGACGACAGGGCCCGGCGGACGGGCCAGACGCGTCGCGGCCCTCGCCGCCGCCGTACTCGCCGCCACCCTCGTCCAGCCGCAGGCCGCCAGGGCCGCCGCACCCGCCGCACCCCCCGCGCCGCCCTCGGACGCGCGGCTCGCCGCCGTGCCCGCCCGGCACGAGGCCACGCACGAGCAGTTCTACTTCGTCATGCCCGACCGCTTCGCGAACGGCGACCGGTCCAACGACCGCGGCGGACTGACCGGTTCACGCCTCGCCACCGGCTACGACCCCACCGACAAGGGCTTCTACCAGGGCGGCGACCTCAAGGGCGTGACCCGGCGGCTCGACTACATCAAGGGCCTGGGCACCACCGCCATCTGGCTGGCGCCGATCTTCAAGAACCGGCCCGTGCAGGGCACCGGCAGCGCCGCCTCCGCCGGGTACCACGGCTACTGGATCACCGACTTCACCCAGGTCGACCCGCACTTCGGCACCAACGCGGACCTGACCACCCTCATCGCCAAGGCGCACGCCAAGGGCATGAAGGTCTTCTTCGACGTCATCACCAACCACACCGCCGACGTCCTCACCACCACGGACCAGTCGCACGCGTACCTGTCCAAGGGCGCCTTCCCGTACCTGACGAAGGACGGCCGGCCCTTCGACGACACCGACTACGCGGACGGCACGGCGAGGTTCCCCGCCGTGGGCACCTCCTCCTTCCCGCACCCCCCGGCCGTCGCCCCCGCCGAGAAGAACCTCAAGGTCCCCGCCTGGCTCAACGACCCGGCGATGTACCACAACCGCGGCGACTCCACCTTCGTCGGCGAGAGCGCCCTCTACGGCGACCACACCGGCCTGGACGACCTGTGGACCGAGCGCCCCGAGGTCGTCGGCGGCATGGAGAAGATCTACGAACGCTGGGTGCGGGACTTCGACGTCGACGGCTTCCGCATCGACACCGTCAAACAGGTCGGCATGGAGTTCTGGACGCAGTGGGCCACGGCACTGGACGCCTACGCCGCCCGGCACGGCCGCCCGAACTTCTTCATGTTCGGCGAGGTCCTCTCCGCCGACGCCTCCGTGACGTCCCCGTACGTCACCCGGGGCCGCCTGGACGCCACCCTCGACTTCCCCTTCCAGGACGCCGCCCGCGCCTACGCCTCCCAGGGCGGCAGCGCGCAGAAACTCGCCTCGGTCTTCGGTGACGACTACGAGTACACGACCGACAAGGCCAACGCGTACGAGCAGGTCACCTTCCTCGGCAACCACGACATGGGCCGCATAGGGTCCTTCCTGAAGCAGGACGACCCGAAGGCCTCCGACGCCGAACTGCTCGGCAGGGACCGGCTCGCCAACGAGCTGATGTTCCTCAGCCGCGGCAACCCGGTCGTCTACTACGGCGACGAACAGGGCTTCACCGGCGCCGGCGGCGACAAGGACGCCCGCCAGACCATGTTCGCCTCCAAGGTCCCCGACTACCTCGCCGACGACGAGATCGGCACCGACCGCACCCACGCGAGCGACTCCTACGACACCACCGCGCCCCTCTACCGGCAGATCGCCGGACTGTCCCGGCTCCGCAAGGCGAACCCGGCCCTCGCGGACGGCGTCCAGACCGAGCGGTACGCGGCCGACGGCCCCGGCGTCTACGCCTTCACGCGCACCGACGCCGAGAGCGGCGCCGAGTACGTCGTCGCCTTCAACAACGCGGGCGAGGCGAAGACCGCCGGCTTCGCCACCGGCTCGGCGGACATGACCTACCGGGGCATCTACGGCACCCGGGCCACCGTGACCTCCGGCGCCGACAACCGGGTCACCGTCACCGTCCCGGCCGGGTCCGCCGTCGTCCTCAAGGCGGCCGGGCGGCTCGACGCCCCCGCCGCGAAGCCCGCCCTCACCCTGACCGCCCCGGCCGCAGGCGCCACCGGCACCGTCGACCTGAGCGCCGAGGTCACCGGCGGCCGGCTCAACCGGGTCGTCTTCGCCGCCCAGGTCGGCAACGGCCCCTGGAAGGTGCTCGGTTCGGCCGACCACGCGCCGTACAAGGTCACCCAGACCCTCGGCAAGGACGTACCGGCCGGGACCGCGCTGCGCTACAAGGCGGTCGCCGTCGATGCGGCCGGGCACACCGCGAGCGCCACCGCCGCCTCCGCCGCAGGCACCCCGCCGGCCCCCGAGGCCCCCACCGCCACCTCCCGCGACTACGCGATCGTCCACTACAAGCGCGCCGACGGCGACTACGCGAACTGGGGCCTGTACACCTGGGGCGACCTCGCCGACGGCGAGGCGACCACCTGGCCCGCCGCCCACCCGTTCACCGGCCGCGACGCCTACGGCGCCTTCGCCTACGTCAAGCTGAAGCCGGGCGCCTCCGGCGTCGGCTTCCTCGTCATCGACAAGGACGGCGACAAGGACGTCGCCGCCGACCGGACCATCGACGTCACCAAGACCGGCGAGATCTGGATCGAACAGGGCAAGGACACCGTGACGACCGAGCGGCCCACCGCCGACTACCCGGCGCAGGACCGGACCAAGGCCGTCATCCACTACCACCGCGCCGACGGGAACTACGACGGCTGGGGCCTGCACGTGTGGACCGGCGCCGCGCAGCCCACCGACTGGTCCAAGCCCCTCGCACCCGTGCGCACCGACGCCTACGGCGCGGTATTCGAGGTCCCGCTCGCCGACGGCGCCACCAGCCTCAGCTACATCGTCCACAAGGGCGACGAGAAGGACGTGTCCCAGGACGGGTCGCTCGACCTCGAGGCGGCCGACGGCCACGAGGTGTGGCTGCTCGGCGGCCGGGCCGAACCCCTGCTGCCGCAGCCCGCGGGCAGCGCCGCCGACCTGGACCTGTCCACCTCCGAAGCCGTCTGGATCGACCGCGACACGGTCGCCCTGAACGGCTCCGCGGGCGCCGCCTCCACCCAGCTGGTCTACTCCCACGACGGCTCGATCACCGTCAAGGACGGGACGCTGACCAGCGACGACGAGCGCTGGCTGCGGCTCACGCGGACCACGCTGAGCGACGCCCAGAAGGCGAAGTTCCCGCACCTGAAGGACTACACCGCCTGGTCCGTCGACCCGCGCGACCGCGGCCGGGTCCGCGAGGCGCTGCGCGGCCAGGTCGTCGCCTCGCAGCGAGCCGCCGACGGTGCCGTGCTCACGGCGACCGGCGTCCAGCTCGCAGGCGTCCTCGACGACGTCTACGGCACCGCCGCCGCCCCGGCCCGGCTCGGCCCGGTCTTCCGCCACGGGCGGCCCACCCTGAGCGTGTGGGCGCCGACCGCGCAGAGCGCCGCCCTGGAACTGGACGGCAGGGCCGTCGCCATGCGCCGCGACGACACCACCGGCGTGTGGTCGGTGACCGGGCCGGCGTCCTGGAAGGGCAAGCCGTACCGGTACGTCGTCAAGGTGTGGGCGCCGAGCGTGCGGCGGATCGTCACCAACAAGGTCACCGACCCGTACTCGCTCGCCCTCACCGCGAACAGCGGGCGCAGCCTCGTCGTCGACCTGGACGACCGCCGGCTCGCCCCCGGCGGCTGGTCGCACCTGGCCAAACCCGAGGCCGTACCGCTGCGCGACGCGCAGATCCAGGAACTGCACATCCGCGACTACTCCACCGCCGACAAGACCGTCCCGGCCCGGGACCGCGGCACCTACCTCGCCTTCACCGACCACGGCAGCGACGGCTCCCGGCACCTGCGGGAACTGGCGAAGGCGGGCACCTCCTACGTCCACCTGCTGCCGGCCTTCGACATCGCCACCGTCCCGGAGGAGAAGACCGACCAGGCCACCCCGGCCTGCGACCTCGCCTCCTACCCGGCCGACTCCGACCAGCAGCAGAAATGCGTCTCCGCCACCGCGGCCAAGGACGCCTACAACTGGGGCTACGACCCCTTCCACTACACGGTCCCCGAGGGCTCCTACGCCACCGACCCAGACGGCACCGCCCGCACGCTCCAGTTCCGGCAGATGGTCAAGTCCCTCAACCAGGACGGCCTCAGGGTCGTCATGGACGTGGTCTACAACCACACGGCGGCGAGCGGCCAGGCCGCCACGTCCGTCCTGGACCAGGTGGTGCCCGGCTACTACCAGCGGCTGCTGGCCGACGGCTCCGTCGCGAACAGCACCTGCTGCGCCAACACCGCGCCCGAGAACGCCATGATGGGCAAGCTCGTCGTCGACTCCGTCGTCACCTGGGCCAAGGAGTACAAGGTCGACGGCTTCCGCTTCGACCTCATGGGCCACCACCCCAAGGCCAACATCCTCGCGGTCAGGAAGGCACTGGACGCGCTCACGCCGAAGAAGGACGGCGTGGACGGCAAGAAGATCATCCTCTACGGCGAGGGCTGGAACTTCGGCGAGGTCGCCGACGACGCCCGCTTCGTGCAGGCCACGCAGAAGAACATGGCGGGCACCGGCATCGCCACCTTCTCCGACCGGGCCCGCGACGCGGTGCGCGGCGGCAGCCCCTTCGACGCCGACCCCGGCGTCCAGGGTTTCGCCTCCGGCCTCTACACCGACCCGAACTCCTCCACGGCCAACGGCACGAAGGCCGAGCAGAAGGCCCGCCTGCTGCACTACCAGGACCTGATCAAGGTCGGCCTGAGCGGCAGCCTCGCCGGGTACCGCTTCACCGGCTCCGGCGGCAAGGAGGTCACCGGCGCCCAGGTCGACTACAACGGCGCGCCCGCCGGTTACGCGGACGCACCCGGCGACGCCGTCGCCTACGCCGACGCGCACGACAACGAGACGCTGTTCGACACCCTCGCCTACAAACTGCCCAAGGACACCTCCGCCGCCGACCGGGCCCGGATGCAGGTCCTGGCGATGGCCACGGCCGCGCTCTCGCAGGGCCCCGCGCTCTCCCAGGCCGGCACCGACCTGCTGCGCTCCAAGTCCCTGGACCGGGACTCCTTCGACAGCGGCGACTGGTTCAACGCCATCCACTGGAACTGCGCGGACGGCAACGGCTTCGGCCGCGGCCTGCCGATGGCGGCCGGCAACCAGGCCAAGTGGCCCTACGCCAAGCCGCTGCTCACCTCCGTCAAGGTCGGCTGCCCGCAGATCCAGGGCGCCTCGGCCGCCTACCGGGACCTGCTGAGGATCCGTACGAGCGAGAAGGCCTTCTCCCTCGCCACGGCCGCCCAGGTGCAGTCCCGGCTGTCCTTCCCGCTGTCCGGCAAGGACGAGACCCCCGGCGTGATCACCATGGAGCTCGGCAACCTGATCGTGGTCTTCAACGCCACGCCCGAACAGCAAAGCCAGCACGTCCCCGGCCTCACGGGAGCCCCCTACCGCCTGCACCCGGCCCAGGCCCACGGCACGGACCCGGTGGTGAAGACCGCGACGTACACCCCGAGGACCGGCACCTTCACGGTCCCGGCCCGGACGGTGGCGGTGTTCACGAACTAGTGCCCCGGCAGGCAGCGTTTGTCCGTCAAGGAGCGGCGTTCGGTGCGTGCTCTCGGCGCGCCGGCCGGAAGTCCTCGTACTGGACGTACTCGGGCTTTCGGCCGGTGCGGCGAGAGTGCGTGCCGGGCTTCGCGACGGGGCGAACGTTGCCTGCTGGGGCACTAGGGTGACCCCGTCGTCATGGAAGTCGTCGTAGAAGCAGAACAGGAGCGCTCATGCCGCAGATCACCGTCGACTACTCCGAGCAGTTGGCGGACGCCTTCGACCGGGGCGCCTTCGCCCGGGACGTGCATGCGCGGACCGTCGAGATCGCGGACGCCAAGCCTGCGGCGTGCAAGACGCAGTTCCGGCGGACCGAGGACACCACCGTCGGTCCCGACGCCGAGGGGCACGCGATCGTGCACGTCACGATCGGGCTGCTGGCCGGGCGCAGCGACGAGACCAAGGCACGGCTGGCGGAGGCCGTGCTCGACGCGCTGCGCGACCATGTGAAACCGGTCGGTGGCCTGGCCCTGCACGCCTCGGCCGAGGTACGCGACCTGGACGCCTCCTACCGCAAGCTCGACGCCTAGGAAGCCCGCAAAGTCAGGAAGCCAGTCTCAGGAGCCGGCCGAGCAGGTCCCCGAAGGGGCCGCCGGCCGGCTCCGTCGTGAAGACGCCGCGCAGGAGCGCGGTCAGCTCCTCGTCGTGGGCCGCGGCGACGGCCACGAGGGCGGCGAAGTCGTGCACGAGCTGCACCTCCAGCTCGGCGCGCGGGATGCGCCGGCCGTCCAGCCAGATCAGCGCCGTCGACTCCGCCAGGGAGATCCAGGAGCGGACCACCAGGTCCAGCCGGGCGGGCGGGTCCTGGACGCCGAGGTGGGACAGGAGCTGGTCGTGGGCGGCCTGCCGGACGGAGTCGACGAGGGCGTTGGCCGTGGTCGAGCCGACCGCCGGTCCGCCGCGCATCAGGGCCGCGAAACCGGGCCCGTGCTCGTCCACGAAGTCGAAGTACCGGCGCATCACGCGCAGCAGCCGCGCGCCCAGCGGTCCCTCGCGCGGTTCCGCGAACCGGCCCGCCAGGTCGTCGGCGGCGCGCTGCAACGCGGCCTCGTACAGGCTGATCTTGCCGGGGAAGTAGTGGTAGACCAGCGGGCGCGAGATGCCCGCCGCGGACGCTATCTCGTCGATGGACACGTCGTCGGGCGAGCGCCGGCTGAACAGTTCGAGGGCGACGCCGATCAGCTGCTGCCGCCGCTCCTCCACTCCCATCCTGCGGCGCACCCCGGTAGTCATACGCCCACCCTACCGATCGGATCCGGCCACGAACGGTCAGGTCCGGGCGAGGTGTTCGTCCCGGCGATCCGCGGGGAGGTGCCGCAGTTCCGGCGCGGGGGTCCTGGTGGGTCTAGTGCAGTGCCGTCAGTGAGCCGCCGTTTGCCAGCGTGCCCTTCAGCTCCGCCCGCGCTCCCTGCTTCGCCCGGACGGCGAGGAGGTTGCCCTGGGCGGACGCGGTGACCCCGCCCGTCGCGGTGATCGACGCCGTGCCCTTGCCGCCGGCCGCGAGCAGGTACCAGGTGCCGGCCCGCGACTTCCACAGCACTCCGGCCAGGACGTGCGGGTCACGGGCGCCGCACGCCGGCACGTCCTCGCCCTTGGCGGCGACCGCCCCGTACGTCCCGCCCGGCACCCGGACCTGGGCGAGCACCCGGGGGTCGCCGCCGCGCCAGGTCTCGGCCCGGGTGCACGCCCACGCGGCCGTGCCGCTCGCCCCGGGCAGTGGCTGCTCGGCGAACCGCCAGGCGTTGACCGAGCGGACGCCCTGCCCGCGCACCGCGCCCAGCGAACAGGCGAACGGCGCCCACGCGCGCAGCCCCGCCGCGCCCGCCGCGCCGTGCGGGGCGGTCGGCCTGCCCGTGGTGAGGAGCGCGGGGACCAGTTCGCCCAGATCGCTCAGCACCTGCGTGCCGTCGTCGCCGGTCAGCTGGAGCCCACGCCACGAGGTGCACGCTCCGGTCTGCTGGACCGCACTGGCCAGCGGCCCGGTCACCCCGTCCGCCAGAGCGAGGGCCGGCGCGGCGGACGCGGGCTTGAGCAGGTCGCGCTGGGCGGCCCCCCGGACCCAGGGCGCCGTCAGATAACGGACGTTGCCGTCGGAGCGGTCGAGGACCACCGCGGACGCCTCCGCACCGCTCGCACCGTCGACCCGGGCGAAGTCG
Source organism: Streptomyces sp. NPDC056160 (assembly GCF_042268205.1). Classification (NCBI taxonomy): domain Bacteria; kingdom Bacillati; phylum Actinomycetota; class Actinomycetes; order Kitasatosporales; family Streptomycetaceae; genus Streptomyces; species Streptomyces sp. NPDC056160. Next base: position 14,233 of record NZ_JBHJUW010000063.1, on the reverse strand, counting down.
AGGGCCGCACCGGCCGTGGAGTCCTTCGGTTCGGCGTAGCGGGCGATGCGCAGACCGTCGTAGAGGATCACCACGTGCGCGCCGTCGACGTCACCGGCGAAGAGCAGTTGCGGCGGTCCGGCGGGGCCGCCGGACGCGGTGCCGGGCGTCGCCGAGACCCGGACGGAGCCGCCGGGGCGGGCCCAGACGGCCAGCGCCCGGCGCAGCAGGGCCGCGTCCCCGGTGAGGTTGCCGCGCGCCGGCCACACGGAGAAGTCCAGACGGCTGGAGGTCCGCCAGGCGGCCGGGTCGGCCCGGGTCAGCCGGGCCGGGTCGAGGGCCGCCTCGGCGGACGGGTTTCGCGCGTAGGCGGGGGCGGCGGCGCCGTCAGGGCCCCAGCCGCCGCCGGGCAGCGCGACCAGCGCACCGCATACGGCGAGCGCCGCGGCGGCGGCGAGCGCGGCCCGGGTGTGCTGCCTGCGCCGCACCAGATCGGTGGGCCGTGCCTGGAGCGAGCACGGGTCGAACTCGGGGGAGTCCAGCAGCGCGTGCCGGGCGGGCAGCCGGTCGGCCTCGCGCAGCGCGGCCCCCGGGTCGGCCACGCCCGCGGCCGACAGCACCTGGCGCACGGCGGCGTCCGGGAGCCGTTCGAGACCGCGCAGGACGTAGGCGGCGCGGACGGGGGCGGTCAGCGACGCGAGCTGCCGGTCCAGGGCGAGTTCGTCGGTCCCGCCCGAGCGCGGGACAAGCCGCAGCCCCCACACCTGCGGAAGCAGCGGCGGCAGCGGGCGGCGTCCGCGCCACCGGCCGCGCCCGTTCGCCCGGCCGGCCTCCAGGGCCGTACGGAGCACCTGGAGGCGGAGGTAGGTGTAGCCCGGGTCGCCGTCGTGGCCGGCCGCCTGCGCGGGGATCGCGGGCGCCGAGGAACGGCCCCGGGGCAGCGCGCGCTGCACCAGGGAGTGCGCGGCCAGGACACGCCGGCTCCGGCCCGCGCCCGGCGGCAGCACCAGGTAGGCGAGCCGGACCAGCCGGGGGTAGTGCTCGACGAGCGCGGCTTCGGCCTGTTCGACGTCGACGACGGGGCGGGAGGAGGACGAGGGGCGGCGCGGGGCGACATCCTGTGACTGCACGTTCAGCAGAACGAGCGAATCGGCCGTTGGTCACCGCCACCCGGTGGTGTCAGTCGCCCGGATCCACCAGCAGCCGCGCGTAGTTGGCCATCGACCGCTGGTAACGGGGCAGGTGGGGCGCGAGGGCGCCCAGGACCAGGGAGAGGCCCTCGCGGTCGCGGCCGAGGCTCGACAGACACAGCGCGAGGCACGCGCGTACGGCGTCGTCCAACTCGTCGGAGGGTGCGTCCAGTTCCGGAGTGAGCAGCTTGACGCCCTCCTCCGGCCGGCCCAGGTTCCGCAGCGAGCTGGACAGCTGGATCTTCGCGCGCCGGCCCCGGTAGCCGCCCAGCCCGCGCTCCAGCGCCTGGCGGTACAGCGGCACGGCCCGGTCCGGGTGGCCCGTGGAATCCCACGCGCCGGCCTGTTCGAACGGCCCGATCGGGCTGTCGGCGGGCAGTTCCGCGACGAGCGCGTCGATGCGCGCGCGGAAGGCGGGCGCCTCGCTCTCGGGGAGTTCGCCGACACGGGCCCAGACGGCGGCCACGCGGTCTTCCCAGTCCTGGTTCATCGGCCCACTTTCGCACACGTGTGCCTGCGGGGGCGGGGGATTCGAGCGGGGCGTGCGGTGCGGCCGTATCGAAGGGCGGCCCCGGCCGGGGACCGCCGCCCGCCCCAGCGACCGCGGGAGCGGCAGACGAGCCCACGCAGAGGTGTTCAGCCGGCCCGCCGGGAGGTCCGGCCGAAAGGCCGACGCCTTCGGCGGCTTCCCCGACGGCACCGCCTGCGAGCCCCCGAGCGGCGGTCACTGACCGCAGCCTCCGCCCGCGGCACACCGCCGGCCGCCGCTGTCGCGCACCGCCCACCTCCCGGTGGCTCGGGGCCGGGCGCGATCAGCGGTCCCGGTCCAGGTGGGCGAGGACGGCCAGCACGCGCCGGTTGTCGTCGTCCGAGACCTCCAGACCGAGCTTGGCGAAGATGTTGGAGGTGTGCTTGGCGACGGCCCGCTCGGTGACGACGAGCTGCGTGGCGATCGCCGTGTTCGAACGCCCCTGCGCCATCAGCTCCAGCACCTCCAGCTCGCGCGGTGTCAGCCGGGACAGCGGCCGGTCCGCGCCGGAGCGCCGGGCCAGCAACTGCTGGATGACCTGCGGATCCATGGCGGTACCGCCCGCGGCGACCCGGTGCACCGCGTCCACGAACTGGGCCGCGTCGAACACCCGGTCCTTGAGCAGGTACCCCACCGCGCCGGTGCCGTCGGCCAGCAGCTCGCGCGCGTACAACTGCTCCACGTGCTGGGAGAGGACCAGCACGGGCAGCCCCGGCCTGTCCCGCCGCGCCCGCAGCGCGCACTGCAGCCCCTCGTCGGTGTGCGTGGGCGGCAGGCGTACGTCGACCACGGCGACGTCCGGCTCCAGCTCGGCCAGCGCACGGGCCAGCTCGGGGCCGGTCCCGACGGCCGCCGCGATCTCGAAGTCGTGGGCCTCCAGGAGGCGGACCAGCCCGTCACGCAGCAGGAAGAGGTCTTCGGCTAGGACAACGCGCACGGAATCTCCATGGTGACCATGGTGGGGCCGCCCGCGGGACTGCTGACGGCCAGGACGCCGTCGAATGTACCGAGCCGCCGCTCGACGCCGGACAGACCCGAACCCGCCCCGACCACCGCGCCGCCCCCGCCGTTGTCGGTGACCGCGATGCGCAGCATCCCCTCGCGGTGGTGCAGGTCGATCCGGACGCGGTCGGCGCCGGAGTGCTTGACGGCGTTGGTGAGCACCTCGCTGACCGCGAAGTACGCCGCCGACTCCACCGGGGCGTCGGCCCGGCCGGGGAGGTCTACCGTCACCTCCGTGCCGACGGGCATCCGCAGCGCCAGGGCCCTGACCGCGTCGCCGAGGCCGCGCTCGGCGAGCACCGGCGGATGGATGCCGCGCACCAGGTCGCGCAGTTCGACCAGGGCGTCGGCCGAGTTCTTCCGGGCCTGCGCCAGCAGCTCCTTGGCCCGCTGCGGGTTCCGGTCGATGAGCGTCTCCACGGTGCCGAGGTCCATGCCCATAGCGATCAGCCGGGCCTGGGCTCCGTCGTGCAGGTCGCGTTCGATGCGCCGCAGTTCGGCGGCGGAGGTGTCGACGGCGTCGCGGCGGGTCTCGGTGAGCACCCGCACCCGTTCCGCCAGTTCGCCGCCGTCACCGGCGAGCACGGCCCGGGTGAGCAGGAAGTGGCCCCGGAGCAGGAGCGGGGCGAGGAACCAGGCGGCCGTGAGGAACGCCACCGCGAGGGCGCCCGCGCCGAGGGCGGAGCCCTGGCCCGAGATCGGCACGAACGCGTACCAGTACCCGATGTGCGTGCCGTCGGTGAACACCCGCCACAGGCCCGCCGCGAGCGCGAAGCCCTCCAGCGGGTACAGCACCAGCGCGGCGGGCAGCAGCGCGGTCACGAAGCCCGCCGTCATGTCGGCCGCCAGCCATCCGAGGTCCCGCCAGGTCGCCGGATCGCCGAGCATGCCGACCGTGCGGCGCCAGGGGCCGGCGCCCTCGGGCAGCGGCCGGTAGGCGCGCGGGATGCGTACGCCGCCCCACTCGGCGGCCCTCACCCGCCGCCGGTCGGCGAACGCGCGCACCGCGCCGAGCACCACCGGGGTCGTGAGCACACCGACACCGAGCAGGATGAAGGCGAGCGACAGGACGGACAGCACGAACAGCGTGAGCGACCCGGCGAGCGAGACGACGGCGAGGACGAACCCCCGCAGCCCGGCCGCCCCGACCGCCCTCGCCCGCCCGGCCGCGTCCCCGGCGGCCCGGACGCCTGTGCTGCTCCCGTTCTTCGTGTCCATGCCGCCAGTCTGTCCCGGCCCGCGGTCGCACGTCACGGGGCCGGTCCCCCGCACCGGGGGTGTCGCCAACCCCACCCCCGTGCCGGTGAGGCGCCCGCGACTACACCTGCCCGACCCCCAGCACCTTCGCTTCCACGGCGGGGTCGAGTCCCACGGGGGGCCGGCCGGGGCGCTGGGGTGCGGTGCCGCCGATGCGGCGCAGCCAGTCCCAGGTGCCGGTGACCGTCTCGGTGACGGGCCGGCAGCGCAGGCCCGTGGCGACGGCCCGGGAGACGTCCGCGCCGTGCAGGGCGTCGTGGCCCTCGCTGCCCGGGGGCACCCACACCGGGAGCTGCGTCCACGGTTCGATGCCCGCGTCGAGGATCACCTCGGGGTCCGTCCAGCGCAGCTCGGCGTCGGCGCCGGTCGCCTCCACGCACGCCTCCAGCAGGGAGCCCATGGTGGCGTGGCCCTGGGGGCTCATCAGGTTGTAGGGGCCGCTCAGCTCCTGCTCCACCGCTCCGAGGATCCACTCGGCCAGGTCGCGGGCGTCGACGTACTGCAACGGCAGGTCCCGCGGACCGGGTGCCAGCACGGGACCGCCCCGGGCGATCCGGCCGAGCCACCAGGGCAGTCGGCCGATGTTCTCGTACGGCCCGAGGATCAGCCCCGAGCGCACCAGCACCGCACGGTCCGCCCCGAACGCGCCGGTCACCGCCAGCTCGCCGCCCAGCTTGTCCCGGGCGTAGTCCGTGGCGTCCGCGTCCGCGGCGGCGCCCTCCACCAGCGGCGCGTCCTCGGTGTACCCGGCGGGCGGCGCCCAGGCGTACACCGAGCACGTCGACACGTACACGTACCGCCCGGCGCGCTCCCGCAGCAGCCGTGCCGCGTCACCCACCGGCCGGGGCGCGGCCGACCAGGTGTCGACGACCGCGTCCCAGTCGCCGTCGTGCGCGGCGAGGGCGGCCAGCCCGTCGGGCGCGGTGCGGTCGCCGCGCAGCGACCGCACCCCGGGGACGGGTTCCGCCCGCTGTCCCCGGTTCAGGACCGTCACGTCCCAGCCGCGCCCGACCGCCGCCTCGGCGACGGCCCGCCCCGCGAAATCCGAACCACCCAGCACCAGAAGTCTCATACCGGTGACTGTGCCCGGCCCGGCGGCGGGAGGGAACAGGCCTCTGCTGTCGGCAGAGCGGCCCGGCGGATCAGCGGCCGGTCGGCGGCGCGTACCTGTAGCCGACCCGGCGGACCGTCTGGATGGCGCCCCGGTGTTCGGTGCCGAGCTTGCGGCGCAGCCGGGCCACGTGGACGTCCACGGTGCGGCCGTCGCCCACGTGGCCGTAGCCCCAGACCGTGGTGACCAGCTGGTCGCGGGTGTGCACCCGGTGCGGGTGGGCCACGAGGTGGGCGAGGAGTTCGAACTCCAGGTAGGTGAGGTCGAGTTCACGCCCGCCCACGTCGGCGACGCGCCGTACCGGGTCGACCCGGACGAGCGGGTCGGCACTGTCGCCGCCGCCGCTGTCGGCGGCGGCCGTCGCGGCCGGTGCGGTGCCGGCGGACGGCAGGCCCTGCGGCTGGTCCGGCACGGCCGCCACCGGGGCGAACGGCGGCTGCTGGTCGGCCGGGACGAGCACCAGGTAGCCGACCATCGGCGGCCGGCCCGGCAGCGCGGGCAGGGCGTGCGGCGGAGCCGGCAGCCAGGTGGCGCCCGGCGGCAGGAAGTCCGCCACCTCCGCGACCTCGTCCAGGTCCACGGCCCGCAGCCGGTGCCGTGCTGCGGGGGGAGCGGAGGAGGGGGAGGCCGATGCGGCGGGGAGGGCTGCGGTGGTCAGGGAACGAGTGGTCGCCATGAGAGGTCAGCTCTTTCGCGCGAGGAGTTCGTCGGACGAGACGGCGGCCGCGAGTTCGTGGTCGGGCGCGCCGGGGGACGTACGTCGTTCCGCGCTGGCCGAAGGCCGGGGTGTACGGCTTTAGAGGGCCCGCGCGTTCGTCGCGCGGCGACACACCCGGTCGAAGTCGTGGTGCTGACGGGAAGGCCAGAAGGGCTCGAGGTCATGGCGACCCGTCGAGGTGTTCTGCTGGAAGCCGGCCATGAGCCCATTGAAGCAGACACCGCGCCCGGACAGGACCCTCCTCTCACAGCTTGGACGGTTCCCGGACAGCCCGCAGGGCGCCCGCCCGACGGTGAGCGCCCTGCGGAGAGAGCCGGGTCGCCCCGGGTGGATCAGACCTGGCCGGCCTTCTCCAGCGCGGCGCAGCAGGTGTCGACGAGCAGCCGTGTCACGACGTACGGGTCGACGTTGGCGTTCGGACGGCGGTCCTCGATGTAGCCCTTGCCGTCCTTCTCGACCTGCCAGGGGATGCGGACCGAGGCGCCGCGGTCGGAGACGCCGTAGGAGTACTGGTCCCACGGTGCCGTCTCGTGCAGGCCGGTGAGCCGGTCGTCGATGCCGGCGCCGTAGTTCTTGACGTGGTCCAGCGGCTTCGAGCCCTCGCCCAGCGACTCGCACGCCGTGAGGATCGCGGCGTAGCCCTCGGGCCCTTCGCGCATCGCCCTCGTGGAGAAGTTGGTGTGCGCGCCGGCGCCGTTCCAGTCCCCCTTGACCGGCTTGGGGTCGAGGGTGGCGGAGACACCGAAGTCCTCGGCCGTGCGGTAGAGCAGCCAGCGGGCCACCCACAGCTGGTCGGCGACCTCCAGCGGGGCGAGCGGGCCGACCTGGAACTCCCACTGGCCCGGCATGACCTCGGCGTTGATGCCGCAGATGCCCAGGCCCGCCTTCAGGCAGTTGTCCAGGTGGGCCTCGACGATGTCGCGGCCGAAGATCTCGTCGGCGCCGACCCCGCAGTAGTAGCCGCCCTGCGGGGCGGGGAAGCCGTTCTCGGGGAATCCGAGCGGGCGGCCGCCGCTGAAGAAGGTGTACTCCTGCTCGATGCCGAAGACCGGCTCCTGCGCGGCGAACCGCTCGGCGGTTTCGGCGAGCGCGGCCCGGGCGTTGGAGGCGTGCGGGGCGAGGTCGATGTCGAGGACCTCGCACAGGACCAGGACGTTCTCGCCGCCGCGGATCGGGTCCGGGCAGGAGAAGACCGGCTTGAGCACGCAGTCGGAGGAGTGCCCCTCGGCCTGGTTGGTGGAGGAGCCGTCGAAGCCCCACAGGGGCAGCTCGCCACCCTTGGCGTCGTCACCGAGGATCTTCGTCTTGGAGCGCAGCTTGGCCGTCGGCGCGGTGCCGTCGATCCAGATGTACTCGGCCTTGAAGCTCACGGGGGCCACATCCTTCGGGGTGTCACGGGTGCACTCGCGGTGCGTGGTGCGACCGGCGGCGCTGCGGCAGGGCGCCGCGGTGGATGCCCGCAGCCTGTCAACGGCCGGTTTCCCGGCCGTTGCCCGAGTGTGAACCCCGTGTTTCCAGCGACCAGCGACCAGCGACCAGCGACCCGCGACCCGCGACCGGGACCCGCGACCCGCGACCGGGACCCGCGACCCGCGACCGGGACCCGCGACCCGCGACCGGGACCCGCGACCGCGAGCGGGACCCGCGACCGCGACCGCGACCGCGACCGCGACCGGGACCCGCGACCGGCGTCCGGCGTCCGGCGGTCCGCTCAACCGCGGCCGAGCGCGTCCCGTACCGCCTCCTCCGTCCGCGCCACCACCGCCGTGCCGTCGTCGGCCGTGATGATCGGGCGCTGGATCAGCTTCGGGTGCGCGGCCAGCGCGGCGATCCAGCGGTCGCGTGCCCCGGCGTCCCGCGGCCACTCCTTGAGCCCCAGCTCCTTCGCGGCGGCCTCCTGGGTGCGGGTGATGTCCCACGGTTCGAGCCCGAGCCGGCCGAGCACCGCCCGGATCTCGTCCTGGGTCGGTACGTCCTCCAGGTAGCGGCGCACGGTGTACTCGGCGCCCTCGGCGTCGAGCAGGCCGATCGCGCTGCGGCACTTCGAGCAGGCCGGGTTGATCCAGATCTCCATGGGGCAACGGTAGCCGCCGCACTCCCGCCGGCGGCCCGCGCGGCGGTCCCCTCGGCCGGGAACGGCACCGAACGTGCGTACGGCACGTCTTCATGGGCGCCGGTACGGCACATCTCGACGCACATCAGAGGGAGAACGGCGCGGTGAAGCGGCACCACAGGGGCAGCAGGTTCTACGGGGCGCTGGCGGGCACCGCCGTCCTGGCGCTGACGGCCGGCGGTTGCGGCACGGGCGGGGGCGGCGGCGGGAGCACGGACGGCACGGCCCCGTCCACGACCGGGGCCCAGCGCCCCGCCCCCACGGCCGGGACCCCCCGGGACGCGTCCGGCGCCCCCGCCGCCTGGCACAAGTGGGGGCTGAAGCCCCTGCCCGCCGCGCCGGCGCCCCCGGCCGACAAGCCCGTCAAGCTCTCCGCGCACGGCACCGTGCCGGTCCTCACCCACATACCGACCCGGCAGAAGGTCGTCTTCGTCACCCTCGACGACGGGCAGGAGAAGGACCCCCGGTTCGTCGCGATGATGCGGGACCTGAAGGTCCCCGTCACGATGTTCCTGATGAACGACGCGGTGAAGTCGGACTACGCCTACTTCAAGCCGCTGCAGGCGATGGGCAACCACATCCAGAACCACACCCTGCACCACCCCGTCATGAACACCCTCCCGCTCGCCCGCCAGAAGCAGGAGATCTGCGGCGACCAGAAGATCCTCACCCGCAACTACGGCACCTCCCCGCTGCTGTTCCGGCCGCCGTACGGCGCGTACGACGCCGCCACCAAGGCCGCGGTGGACGCGTGCGGCCCCCGGGCGATCGTGTGGTGGCGGGAGTCCATGCAGATCCGCAACATGCAGTACCAGACCGCGGACAAGAAGCTGCGCCCCGGCGACATCATCCTGGCCCACTTCCGCGGGCCCTCCGAACTCAAGGGCACCAGCATGACGACGATGTTCGCCAACCTGCTCAAGCGCATCCAGGAGCAGGGGTTCGCCGTGGCCCGGCTGGAGGACTACATCCAGCCGCCCGCCCGATGAGACTCTGTTCGATTTTCTTCCGCCCCGTCAGTCCCGTGTGAACCGCGCCTGACAGGGCGGCAATTTCCGTGCTCACCTGGGCATTTGCGGGGTGTTTGGGTCCTCCCGTTGTCAGTGCCCGGCAGTAGAATGGAGGCAGTGTTCGAGGGCGTCACCGAAGACTCCGTCTCCGGCCGGCGCCCCTCGCGACAGGAGGATGCCCGTGCCCGCTGCCGCACTGAAGCCGAAGCCGTTGCCGACCCAGTCCACCGCGAAGCGCCCCGTCCAGCTCGACCAGCCCTACGCACCCGTGCACAAGCGCCCGCTGCCGCCCGGACGCCCGCGCGAGTGGTACGTCACGCACAACCGCCGGCTGAAGGCGATGCGGCTCGCCATCGCCCTGCTCGACTCCGGCGTCCACACGCCGAACCAGGCGCGCAACGAGACGATACGGAGCACCGCCGAACTCATCGGCGTCCACCCGCCGTCGGACACCACCTGCCACATGGTCCGCGCCCTGATGCGCTACGCCCGCTGACCCGCCCGCCGCATCCCACCGGGTGCCCCGCGCCGCGCGGGGCACCCGGCGCGCCCGGCGCGGCGCCCGTCGTACGGCGCGGGCCGCCGCCCGGTCCACGAGCCCACTGACCCCCGGCCCCACCGGCAATCGGGGCCTCGCGGGCCGGCCGCGCAGCTCACAGCCCCGGCGCCCCCCACACCGGGAACCAGCGGCCCAGGTCCTCCTCGACGCGAAGGTCGCTCGCGAGAGCGGCCCTGACCTGGATCTCCAGGGCGTTGTCGCGGCGCCGGTCCTGGCCGGGCAGCGGGGCGAACGGATAGAAGGTCCCCCGCTTGTACAGGTACACCAGCGCCAGCCGGCGGCCCGTGCCGTCCTCGAAGGCGGCCAGGGAGCACAGGAGCTGGGGGCCGAAGCCGTCGGCCTCCATGGCGCTGTTCACGGCGTGCAGGTCGTTGACGAGCTCGGGCAGCTGGTCCGGGGTGCGGCGGGAGAGCAGCCAGGAGTAGCCGTAGGAGTCCCGGCTCAGCTCCACCGGCGGGCCCGGGCGGTCGGCGTCCGCGTCCAGGAGGGCCTGCACCTCGCGGTGGGCCTGCTCGAAGGCCGCGCCCTCCACCGTGGCGAAGCACACCGCGCCCTGCCCGGTCGGCGTGAAACCGGCCGCCGCCTGGAGCGTCACCGCCGCGGAGGGCAGCGCGAACAGCTGGTCCAGGTCGGGCGGGGCGGGTCTGGTGCGGCCGAGCAGGATGTCCCAGAGCCCCATCCTCAGCCCGCCTTCCCCGGCGCGGCGGCCTCGCCCAGCTCGGCGGAGATCCGCCCCAGCTGCTCAAGACGCTGCTCCAGGCTCGGGTGGGTGGAGAAGAGCCGGGCGATGCCGGGGTCGGAGCCCAGCGCCGGCGTGAAGTAGAACGCGTTGAAGGCCTGGGCGGTGCGCAGGTCCTCCGAGGGGATCCGGGCGATGTCGCCCGTGACCTTGGTGAGCGCGGACGCCAGCGCGGAGGGCCGCCCGGTCAGCAGGGCCGCCGCCCGGTCCGCGGCCAGCTCCCGGTACCGCGACAGCGCCCTGATCAGCAGGAAGCTGATCGCGTACACGGCCGCGGACACGCCCATCACCATGGCGAACACGGCCAGGGTGTTCTGGTCCTTGCGGCCCCGGCCGCCGAGGAGTTCCGAGTAGAAGGCGAACCGGACGACGAGTCCGGCGAGCACGCCGAGGAAGGACGCGACCGTGATGACGGCGACGTCCTTGTGGGCCACGTGCGACAGCTCGTGCGCGAGGACGCCCTCCAGTTCGGCGGGTTCCAGCCGCCGCAGCAGGCCCGTCGTCACGCACACCACGGCGTTGTCCGGGTTGCGGCCGGTCGCGAACGCGTTCGGCATGTCCATGTTGGACACGGCGACCACCGGCTTGGGCATGTCCGCCATGGCGCACAGCCGGTCGACCACCGCGTGCAGCTCGGGGAACTCCTCGCGCTCCACCACGCGGCCGTGCATCGCGAACAGCGCGATCCGGTCGGAGAACCAGTACTGGGCGATGAGCACCCCGGCCGCGATCACCACGACCAGCACCCACGACTTCAGCAGCACGATCAGCGCGGCCACGAACGCCACGTACAGCAACCCGAGCAGGAACAGCGTGAGACCCATGCGCACGGTCAGCCGCCGGTCGCTCCGGAAGCGGCTCTGCATCTTGCATCACCCCGCAGTCAGGCACTCGTCCCGCCATCCAGTGTGCACCTGCGGGGCCGCCTCGGACCGGCCCGGTCCGGCCCTCTGTTCGGCTCAGTACACGGAGCGGGTCCGGGCGTAGCCGATGAGGAGGACGAGGGCGGCCACGCAGCCGAGGACGACGGCCGTCGATATCCACGAGGAGCGGCGGGGAGCCGCCGGGCCGGGGTCGCCGCGGAAGGGGACCGGGCCCGGCGGTTCGTCCTTCCAGCGGGCGGCGAGCATCCGGGCCCGCGCGGAGGGCTCCTTGTGCTCGGCGGCGCTCACCCACTGGTGATCGAACTCACGCTCGAATTCGTCGTGTCCGGTCATCCCCGTCACCCTTCCCGCCTCTGGCTGGCTCCTGGGGGCCCGGCCCGGGGCCGACTCCCGTCAGTAGGAGACCCGCGGGACGCCGGAAGGTTGTGCGGGGGGCGTCCCCCGTTCGGCTCAAGATGCCGAGCCGCCGGGCGGCGGCTAGCCTCGGTGAGTGTGATCGCGCTTCGGCCGCGGCCTTCCGTCACGTTCCCCGAGAAGCTGCAGGAGTGGGTGGAAGGAAGGTATTCCATGAAAGCACCACGCGCGAGGCGTCTCCTCGCCCTCTCCGCCGCCGGTGTCCTGCTGGCGGGCGGCGCGGCGATCGGCACGGCGGGAACCGCCTCGGCGGCCACGCCCCGGACCTCGGCCACGACCAACCACGGCTGCGGCTGGTGGAGCAGCAACTGCTACGGCCACCGCAGCGGCCGCGGCGCCCTCTACGGCCCCGGGTACGGGTACGGCTACGGGTTCGGTTACAACCCGGGCTCCGTGATCGTGATCGTGCCGTGAGGCCGGCGAGCGGCCCACGACCGGCACCACCAGCGAGAACCGCCCCCCGTGCGAGGAATGCACGGGGGGCGGCTGTGCAGCGGCACCGGACGGCACCGGTGCCGGGGTCGATCACACGTCGAAGTACAGCTCGAACTCGTGCGGGTGCGGGCGCAGCTGCAGCGGGGCGATCTCGTTGGCGCGCTTGTAGTCGATCCACGTCTCGATCAGGTCCGGCGTGAACACGTCGCCCTGGAGGAGGAACTCGTGGTCGGCCTCCAGGCGGTCGAGGACCGCGCCGAGGGAGGTCGGGACCTGCGCCACGTTCGCGTGCTCCTCGGGAGCCAGCTCGTAGAGGTCCTTGTCGATCGGCTCGGCCGGCTCGATCTTGTTCTTGATGCCGTCCAGGCCCGCCATCAGCAGGGCGGAGAACGCCAGGTACGGGTTGCCGGAGGCGTCGGGGGCGCGGAACTCCACGCGCTTGGCCTTCGGGTTCGAACCGGTGATCGGGATACGCATCGCGGCGGAGCGGTTGCGCTGCGAGTAGACCAGGTTCACCGGGGCCTCGAAGCCCGGCACCAGACGGTGGTAGGAGTTCACCGTCGGGTTGGTGAAGGCCAGCAGCGACGGGGCGTGCTTGAGGATGCCGCCGATGTAGTAGCGGGCGGTGTCCGACAGGCCCGCGTACCCGGCCTCGTCGTAGAACAGCGGGTCGCCGTTGCTCCACAGGGACTGGTGCACGTGCATGCCCGAGCCGTTGTCACCGAAGATCGGCTTCGGCATGAAGGTCGCGGTCTTGCCGTTCTTCCAGGCCACGTTCTTCACGATGTACTTGAAGAGCTGGAGGTCGTCCGCGGCGGCCAGCAGCGTGTTGAACTTGTAGTTGATCTCGGCCTGCCCGGCGGTGCCCACCTCGTGGTGCTGGCGCTCGACCTTCAGGCCGGAGCGCTCCAGCTCCAGGGAGATCTCGGCGCGCAGGTCGGCGAAGTGGTCGACCGGCGGGACCGGGAAGTAGCCGCCCTTGTAGCGGACCTTGTAGCCGCGGTTGTCCTCCACCGCACCGGTGTTCCAGGCGCCCGCCTCGGAGTCGATGTGGTAGAAGGACTCGTTCTCGGCGGTCCGGAAGCGCACGGAGTCGAAGACGTAGAACTCGGCCTCGGGGCCGAAGAACGCGGTGTCGGCGATCCCGGTGGAGGCCAGGTACGCCTCGGCCTTCTTCGCCACGTTGCGCGGGTCACGGGAGTACTGCTCGCCCGTGATCGGGTCGTGGATGAAGAAGTTGATGTTGAGCGTCTTGTCCCGGCGGAACGGGTCCACGCGCGCGGTGGACAGGTCGGGGCGCAGGGCCATGTCCGACTCGTGGATGGCCTGGAAACCACGGATCGAGGATCCGTCGAAGGCCTGCTCGTCGTCGGGGTCGAACGCCTCGGCGGGCAACGTGAAGTGCTGCATGACGCCCGGAAGGTCGCAGAAGCGGACGTCGACGAACTTGACGTCCTCGTCCGCGATGAACTTCTTGGCCTCGTCGGCGTTCTGGAACATCCAGCTCCTCCTACTCCCGACCGTCCCGCCGGGGTGGTAGATCGTGCGTGCGGCCAGTGCGGTGGCACACGGTGCCTCGACCCTAGGGACGGGTGATTTCCCGGGCGTGACCCATTTGTTTCGCAGAAGTTAACCGGCCCGGGCGGGGTCACGCCGCGGACACCCCGGCGGCCTTCCTCCATCCAGCCTCGCAGTACCGTGGACGGGTGGACAACAGGCAAGCAGTGGGATCGTGGCTCTCCGGGCCGCGCGCAGCCATGGAAGACGCGGGCGCCGACCTCGGTTACCGGGGCGAACGACTGGGGCTGCCCGAGGAAGGGCCGGGCTCGATCGCCCGCCCGGGACGGCGGCTCGGCGCCGTCGCCGTCGACTGGGCGCTGTGCATGCTGATCGCATACGGCCTGATCACCCACGGCTACGAGCAGGCGACCGGCAACTGGGGCCTGCTCATCTTCTTCCTGCTCGGCGTACTGACCGTCGGCACCGTCGGCTGCACCCCCGGCAAGCGCCTGTTCGGCCTGCGCGTGGTCGCCCTGCGCACCGGCGGCGTCCAGCCGCCGCGCGCCCTGCTGCGCACGGTCCTGCTGTGCGTCGCGCTCCCCGCACTGATCTGGGACCGTGACGGCCGCGGCCTGCACGACCGGCTGGCGGGGACGGTCGAGGTGCGGATGTAGCGTCCACGCCGGACGTCCGCGCGGCGTGGGGCGAGACATACGCGATGACATACGCGATGACGTACGTGATGACGTTCGCGACGACGTCGTACGACGAGGGGGGCGCCCGGATCGATCCG